>JAQVCU010000117.1 GCA_028689635.1 Oscillospiraceae bacterium | reverse complement strand
CAGGGGGAGATCACGGCGCTGGACGTGCAAAACGGGAAAATTGCCGGAGTGTATACCGCGTGCGGGGCACATCTTTGCTGCAAAACCGCGATTTTGGCCACCGGGGTGTACTTAAAAAGCCGGGTCATCATCGGGGAATTCTCCCAGGAGAGCGGGCCTTCGGGCTTTTTGGGGGCAAACGCGCTTTCGCCCATGCTGGCGGAGCTTGGCATGCGGCTGCTGCGCTTTAAGACGGGCACGCCAGCCCGGGTGGACGGCAGAAGTTTAGATTTTTCCAAGATGACGCCGCAATATGGGGACGAAAAAATTGTGCCTTTTTCCTTTTTGAGCGGAAAAATAGAGCGGGAGCAGGTGCCCTGCTACCTGGCCTATACAAACGAGCAGACCCACGAGATCATTCGCAAAAATATCCATAGAAGCCCGCTTTATTCCGGGCAAATCAAGGGCACCGGGCCCAGGTATTGCCCTTCTATTGAGGATAAGGTCGTCAAATTCCCGGATAAGGAGCGGCACCAGATGTTTTTGGAGCCGGAGGGATTACATACCAACGAATACTACGTGCAGGGGATGAGCAGCAGCCTGCCCGAAGAGGTGCAGATTGCGCTCTACCGCACGGTGCCGGGCATGGAAAATGTGCGCTTTACCCGCACGGCCTATGCCATCGAGTACGACTGCGTAGACCCGCTGCAATTAAAGCTGAGTTTGGAATACCGGGGGATAGACGGCCTGTTTTTGGCCGGGCAAATCAACGGCTCTTCGGGCTACGAGGAGGCGGCGGCGCAGGGGATTTTGGCGGGCATCAACGCGGTGCAGTGCATTTTAGGAAAAGAACCCCTAATCCTCGGCCGGGATGAGGCGTATGCGGGGGTCTTGGTGGACGACCTGGTGACCAAAGGCACTCGGGAGCCCTATCGCATAATGACCAGCCGGGCGGAATACCGGCTGTTGCTGCGCCAAGATAACGCGGACGCGCGATTGGTGCAGAAGGGCAGGGAGGTTGGGCTGGTTTGTGATGCCCGCTACGACGCTTTTATGGAAAAACAGGAGGCGATTGCCCGCTATCAGGCAAAGCTTGCGGAGACTTCAGCGAGCCCGGCACAGATTTCAGAGAAAACCGGGCTGGACATTCACCGCAGCATGAAGCTAAGCGACCTCATGCGCCGGCCGGAAGTGGAGGCCGGGCAGGTTTTTGCGCTGCTGGGAGAAATCCCACCAGACGATGTAGCTGAGTGCGTGCGCGTTGCGCTTAAATATGAGGGATATATTGAAAAACAGCGGGCGCAGGTGGAGCGGTTCCGAAGCCTGGAAAATAAGAAGCTGCCGGAAAACTTTGATTATATGGCGATTTCTGGCTTGCGGCTGGAAGCCCGGGCGAAGCTTGCGGATGTGCGGCCGGAAAATCTTGGCCAGGCGGCGCGAATTTCCGGGGTTTCCCCGGCGGACATCGCAGTACTGCTGGTGGAGTTGCGGGCAAAAGGCGGAGAATAAACACGATATGTGATACAAGGCTTGCTTAGATAAAAAGAGAAACAAAAGGTTTGGTCAATGTAACGGGGGGCGAGTTCGCCTGGGTATGCGCAGAATTTTGGTAAGGTTGGGGTGCGGACGATACATAGCCAACATCCAGAGTGCAGAGGGCACATGACCAGAAAGCCGAAACACCGATGGTGCAGGCCGGGAGACCAGAACAACGGGGACATCCAGCCGGGAAGCCGGAGCGCCGATAGTGAGTGCATCGCCAAAAAACGGAACACCCGAGGCGCACTGGGAGAATCAAAAAAGCGGTGCCGCCCGGAACATGGGAAAAGGCATGCTAGCCTAGCCAAAGAAAGAGGAGAACATGTTTGTACAAATGCGAAGAAAAAAGCAGCAGCTGGAAGAGGCGCGCTGCATCGAGATTATAGAGAGGAACACCTCCGGCGTATTGGCCGTGCTGGGGGAGGGGGGATATCCCTATGCTGTGCCGCTGAGCTTTGTCTATGATGCGGGCAAGATTTACTTCCACAGCGCCCAAACCGGGCATAAACTGGACGCCATTGCCCGGGAAAACAAGGCATCCTTTTGCGTTGTGGACAAGGACGAAGTCGTCCCCGCGGAGTACACGTCCTATTTTAGAAGCGTGATTGCCTTTGGAACGATAAGAAAACTGGAAGAAGAGCAGGAGAAGTGGGCGGCCATCGAGAAACTGGCAAAGAAATATGCTCCTATGGATAGCAAAGAGGGCAGAGACCAGGCTATTTTAAAGGATTATAAGCCGCTTTGCATGCTGGAGATGCGCATAGAGCACATGACGGGCAAGCAATCTATTGAGCTAATGAAAGGCAAATAAGCTCGCAGGGAAAATATGCGGCAAGAAGGAGCATTAGAAGCGACGGCTTTGGGGCATAGGACGGGCAAGAGAAGCCGGAAAACCTCGGCCAGGCGGCTTGAATTTTCGAGGTCTCCCCGGCGAATATTGCGGTGCTGTTGGTAGAATTGCGGGCAAAAGATGGAACAGAACACATATTGTGATACTGGAAAGGCAGGCGGCAGACGGAAAATGGAGCTAAAGCAAGAACTCATAGCCCTCGGCATAGAGACGGTACAGGCAGAAAAGATGGCGGCATATGGCGCGCTTTTGGAAGAGGCGAACAAGAGCTTTAATCTGACGCGCATCACCACGCCGGCGGAGATGGCGGAAAAGCATTTTTACGATTCCCTGGCGCCAGTGCGGCTGGGGCTTTTAAAGCCCGGACAGAAT
>JAQVCU010000058.1 GCA_028689635.1 Oscillospiraceae bacterium | reverse complement strand
GGATTTTTGATCTGCGCTCGTTTTCTTCGGGACTGCGATTTCTTCTGGCCATATTAAAAACCTCCGATGTGGTGCTTCTATTCTACACCACATCGAAGGTTTACACAAAACTTGGGATTGCCTCTCGGCGGGGCTTATTTCCACGGCCATGATCGGCCGCCTGCTGGCTGCGGATATTTCGGCGCAGGGGATCTGTCTGCGCATCACAGACCTCATGTGGTATCTCTACAAGGGCCTTGCGGTGGGTACCACAGTGCTGGTGGCCTATCGCTTTGGCGAGGGAAAGCGTGGGCAGTGCCGCCGCGTGGCGGAACAGGCCATGCTTTGCACGGTGCCGATCGCGTTGCTGTTTTCCCTGTTCTTTTTTATTGCGCCCGGCTTGCCTATCCGCTTTTTTACCGACAGTGCCGAGATCAGCGGCAAGGCGCTTGGCTTTATGAAGATCATGCGCTTTGGCTTTCCCTTTGCGGCGCTGATGTGCATCAATACGGCGGCCTTTCATGGCCATGGCAATACCCGCACGCCTATGGTGATCGCAGGGCTGGTAAATGCCGTCAATGTCGTGTGCGGATATGTGTTTATTTATGGGGCGTTTGGCGTTCCCGCCATGGGGGTGCTGGGGGCGGCGTTGGCGCTTGTGGTTTCGCAGGTGGCAGGGGCGCTGTTCGGGCTTTTTCTCCTCTACCGGCCCGGTGGCCTTCTAAGGGAAGAACACGCAGGAAAGCGGTTTTTTGAAATAGATTGGAAGCTGGCCCGGGAGGTATACGTTACAGGGATCCCCGTGGCGTGCGAAAGCATCATGTGGCAGCTTTCCGCCGTTTTGCTTAGCAAGGTGATCCTGACCTTCGGCGACAACTCCTTTGCCGCCTATCAACTGGGGCTGCAGGCGGAGAGCGTTTTTGAGATGCCGGCGGTGGGTTTTTCCACAACGGCGACGGCCCTTTCCTCCAAAGCGCTGGGGATGCGGGACGACGATCTTTTCAAAGCTTATTTCAGCCAGCTGGTCAAAAACTCCGTTGTGATCAGCCTTTTTACCTCTGTAGGACTGATGATAACGCCGCATTTGATGATGGCCATGTTGACAGACAAGCCGGATCTGCAAGCCATTGGCGTGGGATATCTGTTTGTCATGGGCTTTACCCAAACGCCCCAGAACCTATCCCAGGTCTTTAACGGGACGATTCGTTCCGCGGGGTATAAAAACACGCCGATGAAGGTCGCTTTTATGGGAATCTGGCTGATCCGTATGCCCCTGATCTTGCTGGTGGCCTATGTGCTGCATTGGAATATTCTTTTTGTTTGGATCTGCATGTTTATCGACCAGATTTCCCGCTGCACGGTGAGCGGGCTTTTCTACCGGCGGAAGAACATCCGGGATTCGGTGCTTTGTCAGTGCGAACAGGACGGCGCCGTGGCGCAGGGCTGAACCGGCCCCTGCGTTTGTGCGGCCGCCTTATCACAAAAAAAGATCTCGAAGGGGAGCCGCTTTGATGCGGCCCGGCCCTCCGGGATCTTTTGCTTTTGGGGAAACATACGCCGCCGAACCGGGCGCGGCCTACGCCGCGTCGCGGGTAAGGTTTTTGATCCAGCGGAAGCGGTTGACCTTTACCACCGCCACGGCGCATTTCAGCACCTGGTCGCATTTCAGGCACGCAAAGACGACCCAGGGATCTGCATGGAGCCAGAAGGCGGCGACGCAGGCCGAGGGGATGACGATGAGCCAGACGAAGATCAGGTCGTTGATGAGGACAAAGTGGGTGGCGCCGCCCGCCCGCACAACGCCGGTGAGCACCGACATCTGATAGGCGGTGCCCACGATGGTGACCGAAAGCACCGTCAGGAACCGAGAGGCCATCTGAAGAGTCTCCGGAGAGAGGTTTTGATAGACGGTGGTGATGATAAAATCTTTACTAAAGAAGACCAGGGCGCCGGTCACAAGGCCCATGGCGAGAAACACCAGCTGCAAAGTACGGGCGTATTGTTTGACCCGGGCGTAATCCCCGGAGCCCACCGTTTTGCCGATGAGGATAGAGGAAGCGCCCGCCAGGCCGTAAACGCCTACGGAAAGGATCTGGAGCAGGGTGTTGGCGATGCTGACGGAAGAGATGGCGGCAGCGCCCAGGCGGCCGATGATGGCGCCTTGCGTGGCCATATTAAGGCCCCAGGTGAGATCCCCGAGGATGACGGGGAAGCCATAACGGAAGAAATCCCCCACCAGGGCGCGGCTGGAATGCAGCAGCTCCCGAAATTTGAGGTGCAGCTTTTGATCCACCCGTTTGACATAGACGAGGATGATGGCGCATTCCACCATGCGGGAGATCAGGGTGGCGATGGCGGCGCCGCGGATACCCAGGGCTGGAGCCCCAAAATGGCCAAAAATGAGCACCCAGTTGAGGGAGACATTGGTGACCAGGGTCACGATCGAGAGATACATGCCGATGCGAACGGTCTCCACGCAGCGCATGCTTGCCACCAGCACATTGGTGAAGACAAAGAAAAGATAGCTGAAACAGACGATGCGGATGTACTGCATCCCTTCTTCGATGACGGCGGGCTCGTTGGTGAATAGGCCCAATACCTGCGCGGGGAAAAAGAATACCGCAGCCCAACAGAGGAAGGCCAGCAGCATAGAAAATTTCATGGCGACGCCAATGATCTGTTTGATGCTGCCCAGATCCCGCCGGCCCCAATATTGGGTGGCCAGCACGGTAAGGGCAGCCGAAAGGCCGCTGGCCAGCATTTGCAGGATGGATTGGATCTGGTTGGACATAAAGACGCCGGAAAGGGCGGCCTCGCCCAGGGAACCCACCATGACGTTATCCGCCAGATTGACGGAATAGGTGATGATATTTTGAAGCATCAGCGGGACGGACAGAGAAACAAGGGTCTTATAAAAGCTTTTGTCGCGGGTGATCCAAGACATGACAAATCTCCATTCCATCAATTCAGAAGCCTGGTAAACGTTTTCATAACCCGTCCAAAAAAACGCCCCAAGCCACAGGGCGGCGGACGGCGAAAAATCGCCGGGGAAGAAAACTGCTATCAGTGTACTTCCATTTTTGGGAAAAGTCAACTGTTTTGTGGGGAAGGCCGCAAAAGCGACGATTTGGAAGAAAAGCGGAGGGAAGGGCAGGGCGGATGCGGTTTGCGAAAGAAATCAGCGGGAAAACAGGGGAAAAAGCCGGGGAAACGGCTTTGCCAGAAACGGAGAAAGCCGGTATAATAATACCAAGGGAACTTGACATATCCGGTAACAGGGGATACTCCGAAAACGAACGTTAGGGGTGGAACCATGTACTGACCAAATACTTGCCTTATTTGTGCCAATTTTATAAAAGGTGAGTGAAATTATGAATTGCCCGGAGCTGTATGCAATACAGAAAAGCGACCTGAAAAAGGCTGCGGAGATGCTGGCGGAAAGCTTTTTTAACGATCCGCTCTATGTGCATCTTTTGCCAGACGAAAAACTGCGAAGCAAGATTCTGCCGGGGTATTTTAACTGTTATCTGGAAATGTGTTTTCCCTTTACAAACATGTTGTCGGAAAGCCCGGAATTGGGCGGTATCATCACCGTTTTCGATTCCAGGGATAGAGCGCCGCACCGATCCTACCGCCTTTCGGTGGCAAAATGCGTGCTGAAGGTGGGCTGGCTGCTGTGGCGGGCGGATCCGTCCGGAAAAGCCATCCGGTCCTTCCTTGCCTTTCGGGAGTGTCTTAGCTCCAAATGGGAACGGAAACTGGAGGTGGGCGAATCGGTCCACATCGATCTGTTGGCGGTCTCGCCGCAGTTTCAGGGCCGTGGAATTGCCAAACGCCTTATGAGCTCTGTGCTGGAGAGGGTGGACGGACGCGGGATCTCCGCCGTGCTGGAGACCCACAACGGCGGCAATGTGCCCTTGTACCGGCGGTTTGGCTTTGAGCTTTTTGAGATGACCGCTGCGAAGGGAAACCTGAAACAGTATTGTATGGTGCGCTAAGCAGCGCGCTGAAAAAGCGAAGGAAAGACGGAAGGGGGTTCCCTTCCGTTTTTTTTGCTGCCCGGCGGGCGTTTTTGCGGCTGTCGGATCCTCCACAAACTGCTTTTTCCAAGACGAAATAGGGAGTATTCACCAAAATCTACAGGGAATTTAAAAAAATATTCACAAATTAAGACATTTATGCTATGATTACAAACAGCGGCCAGACGCCAAAGCGCTTTTGGATCAGAAAACGCCGGATACCGTGTTGCTCTTTGCAGGGTTCTGTCAAGGGAAGCTGCGGGTACGGGGCTTTCGACGAAAAAAGGCGCGCGGGGTTTCCCACAAAGGCGCGGCCAAAATTCAATGTTCAAGGAGGAATTTCAGGTTATGGCAACGGAAAAACCCCAGCAGGACAAGAATTCCCTGGGCAGAACCGCAGTACTGAGCTTCCAGCACATGTTCGCCATGTTTGGCGCCACGGTCATCGTCCCGATCCTGGCCAACATGAGCATCGCGGTGGCGCTGCTCTCCGCCGGTGTGGGCACCATCCTGTTCTATTTTATCACCAAGAAAAAAGTCCCTGTGTTTTTGGGCTCCAGCTTCGCCTTTCTGCCGGCGCTGATCGGCTGGATGAGCGATAAGGGAGAGATCGGATCTGAGACCTGGAACCAGGCCATGGGTTCCATGGCTGTCGCCATCTGGGTCACCGGCCTTGTGTATGTGGTGCTTTCCCAGATCATCCGCGTGGTGGGCGCAGAAAAGGTGAAAAAGCTTTTCCCGCCTATCGTGGTGGGCCCGGTCATCATCGTTATCGGGATGATCCTGGCGCCGAAAATGTTTTATAACAACATCATCCTTCAGTACAGCGCCCTGGGTTCTGTGGCCTGGAAGGAATGGTCGACGGCCCTGATCACGGCGGCTACCATTGTGGGCGTGGCGGCGTTCTCCAAGCCGAAGAGCCTTTTGAAGGTGGCGCCGATCCTAGCCGGTTTTGTGGTGGGCTATATCTACGCCGCCTGCATCGGCCTGGTCAGCTTTGCCGGAAAATTCAGCTGGGATGAGATCGTTATCTTCCAGCATCTGGACCGTACCTTTGGTTTCTACAAATGCCTCCACTGGGATTGGAACATCATCGTGGCCATGGTGCCCATCGCCCTGGTCGCTTTCATGGAACACCTGGGGGATATCAGCGCCAACTCCGCGGTTTGCGGCAAAAACTTTATGCTGGATCCCGGCATTGACCATACCCTCATGGGCGACGGTGTGGCTACCATTGCCGCCGGTGCCCTGGGCGGCCCGCCCAACACCACCTATGGCGAAAACACGGCGGTGCTTGCCATTACCCAGAACTACAATCCCCGCAATATTTTCTATGCCGCCTGCATGGCGGTGGTGTTCGGCCTGTTCACCGTATTTGGCAATTTTGTCAGCACCATTCCCCAGGCGGTGATCGGCGGCGCTTCCATCATCCTCTTTGGTATGATCTCTTCCGCCGGTCTGCGCACCATGGTGGACGCGCAGGTGGATTTTTCCGACACCAAGAGCATGATGATCGTTTCCATTGTGCTGGCGCTGGGCCTTGGTCTGGGCGCTATGAGCCTGGCCGGTGACATCACCGGAGATACCACTTACAAGATCATGGCGGGCGGCGTGGAGATCTCTCCTTTGGCCATCGCTACTTTTACGGGCATTATCCTGAACCTCATTATCCCCAACGGCAAAAGCGGCATGAAACAGCCCGCCTTTATGCTTTTTGATACGGAAAACGGCCAGGAGCCGGAAAAAGAGAAGAAAGCAAAATAAGGGGACGGGGATCCCATCGGACAAAAAACGCAGAAGAGGCGGGCGCGAAAGCGTCCGCCTCTTTTTTTTGCCCCCGGGGGAAGAAAAGCAAATACCGGGGGAGGGGGGAAGTCAAAATTTATTGCGTATGGCATTTTCCATTCATGGGACAGCTGGAACATCCGCACCCGCAGGAGGATCTGCCCTGCCTGTGGTTTCGGATCAGGCGAAACAGCACCAGGGCGACGGTGGCCGCCAATACCAGGGCCACCGCGATGGTTCCCCAGTTTTCGAGAACAAAGTTTAGCATTCGTAGCGCCTCCTTTTTAAGTTTGGGCCGCCTGTCCCGCTTTATCGCTGAGACGGGTGGGCTCCTTGTAAGGTTTTATCAGCAGATAGATCATACCGGCGAGGATCGCGGCGGCGAAGAGAAGCCCGGCCGCATTGGCGTTTCCGGTGAAAGCCCCGCCGAACTGATTGATCATCAGGGCGATGCAATAGGCAAAGGCGCACTGATAGCCGATGGCGAACCAGGTCCATTTGGCGTTGTTCATCTCCCGCCGGATGGCGCCGATGGCGGCGAAGCAGGGGGCGCACAGCAGGTTAAACACCAGGAAGGAGTAACCGGTAACACCGGTGAACACGCCGCCCAGAGTGGCATAGACGTCGCCGGAAGAACCGTAGAGGACGCCCATGGTGCCCACAATGTTCTCTTTCGCCACAAGGCCGGTGATGGAGGCTACCGCCGCCTCCCAGTTTCCCCAGCCCAAGGGGGCAAAGATCCAGGCGATGGCTCCACCGGCGGCAGCCAGGATAGAATGGTCGATCTCGCTCGCCTCCAGCATCCGGAAACCGCCGTTTACAAAGCCAAAATAGGTGGTAAACCAGATGACGATGGTGGAGAGCAGGATGATGGTGCCAGCCTTTTTGATAAAGCTCCAGCCGCGCTCCCACATAGAGCGCAGGACGTTTTTCACCGTGGGCCAGTGGTAGGCGGGCAGCTCCATGACAAAGGGAGCGGGCTCGCCCGCAAACATCCGGGTCTTTTTCAGGATAATGCCGGAGACGATGACAGCGGCCATGCCGATAAAATAGGCGGAGGTGGCCACCCATGCGCTGCCGCCGAAGATCGCGCCTGCGATCATGGCGATGAAGGGGACCTTTGCCCCACAGGGGATAAAGGTGGTGGTCATGATGGTCATGCGGCGATCCCGCTCGTTTTCAATGGTGCGGGACGCCATGATGCCGGGAACCCCGCAGCCCACCCCCACCAGCATGGGGATAAAGCTTTTGCCGGAAAGGCCAAATTTGCGGAACACACGGTCAAGCACAAAGGCGATGCGGGACATATAACCGCAGGCCTCCAAAAAGGCCAACAGCAGGAAGAGGACCAGCATCTGAGGCACAAACCCCAAAACCGCGCCGACGCCCGCCACGATGCCGTCGTTGATCAGGCCAGAGAGCCAGGGCGCGACCTTCGCCGCCTCCAGGCCGCTGCCGATCAAAACCGGGATCCCGGGCACCCAGACCCCGTAATCGGCGGGATCCGGCTCTTCGCCGTAGCGATCCAGCACGGCCAGAGCCGCCTCGTAGTCGCCCAGGGTGGCGGTCTGGTAATCGACGGCCAGCGTTTCTTCATCCTCAACGGCGTATTCAAAGCTGCCTGCCGGCGCCGCGCCGTTTTCTTCCAAATAGGCGTCATAACCGTCAACGATCAGGGCCGCCCCGGCGTATTCCTCAGCCGATTCGCCATAAGCGGCACTGCCGATGCCAAGCAGATGCCAGCCATCCCCAAACAGGCCGTCGTTGGCCCAATCGGTGGCCGCGGCGCCGACGGTGGCCATAGCGATATAGTAGACCAGGAACATGACCGCCGCAAAGATCGGCAGCCCCAGCCAGCGGTTGGTCACCACCCGGTCGATCTTATCGGACGCGGAGAGTTTCCCGGGATTTTTTCTTTTGCAGCAGGCTTTGAGGACGGAAGAAATATAGACGTACCGCTCGCCTGTAATGATGCTTTCCGCGTCGTCATCCAGTTCTTTTTCGGCGGCCTCGATATCCGCCTCGATGTGGGAGAGCACCGATGGGCTGATGCCCAGCTGGGCAGGCACTTTGTCGTCCCGCTCAAACAGCTTGATGGCGTACCAGCGCTGCTGCTCCGGAGGAAGATGATGCAGCGCGGCTTCCTCGATGTGGGCAATGGCGTGTTCCACCGCGCCGGAGAAGGCGTGCATGGGCACAGTTTCCCTGCCGGAGACCGCCGCGTCGATGGCCGCGCTGGCCGCTTCCAGGATCCCCTCGCCCTTCAGGGCAGAGATCTCGACGATCTTACAGCCAAGCTCCCGGGAGAGCTCCGGAATATCGATCTTGTCGCCGGATTTTCTCACCACGTCCATCATGTTGATGGCGACGACCACGGGGATGCCCAGCTCGATCAGCTGGGTGGTAAGGTAGAGGTTGCGCTCTAAGTTGGTGCCGTCGACGATGTTGAGGATGGCGTCCGGGCGCTCGGCGACGAGATAGTTTCTCGCCACCACCTCTTCCAGGGTATAGGGGGAAAGGGAATAGATGCCGGGCAGGTCGGTGATGATTACGCCGTCGTGTTTTTTAAGCCGGCCTTCTTTTTTTTCTACAGTGACGCCCGGCCAGTTGCCAACGAACTGGTTGGAACCGGTCAGACCGTTGAACAGCGTCGTTTTGCCGCTGTTGGGGTTGCCCGCCAGGGCAATTCGGATCTCCTGAGCCATTTGATTCCTCTCCTTTGAGGTTAGATTGATCTAACCAACTGTTCTAAAAAAACGGAGGATCCCCTCCGAATTTATTCGACTTCGATCATCTCCGCGTCCGCGCGGCGCAGCGAGAGCTCATAGCCCCGGACGGTGACCTCGATGGGGTCGCCCAGAGGCGCCGCTTTGCGGACATAGACCTCCACGCCCTTTGTAATGCCCATATCCATGATGCGGCGTTTGACGGCGCCCTCTCCGTGGAGCTTTGCGACCTTGGCGGTCTGCCCGATCTTGATCTGCCTAAGCGTATTCATGTTCTGTTCCTCCTTAATTCCAGGCGCGGGTGCGCGCGGGTTGTTTTTTACGATGCGGGGCCAGGAAAACGCGGCGGGTCAGATCATGATTTTCCCGGCCATTTCCCGGCTGATCGCCACACGGGATTCCTTGACGTTGACGATGAGATTGCCGGCGACGGTGGAGACCACCGTTACGTTTCCGCCCGGGACAAAGCCCAGATCCGCCAGGTGCTTTCTGGCCTGCGGGCTTCCGCCCACCCGGCGGATCATGTTTTCCTCGCCGATGGGGGCCAATGTAAGCGGCATGCAAACTCCTCCTTTTTCAATGCTTTCACAAGTTAGCTGACGCTAACTTAAAGGCAAAACCAAAGGTTAGATTTATCTAACCTCGTATAGTTTAACGCCTCTAACCGTATTTGTCAAGGGAAGGGAAAAGGCTTTTGGAGAAAATCTTGAAAATTTGGTTAGAGTGTGTTAACCTTGAACTCATCAGGGAAAGAAAGTTGGTGCACATTACCATGAAAATACAAAAATCCGCCGAGGATTATCTGGAAGCGATGCTGATGCTCCAGGAAAAGCACGGTTATATCCGCTCCATCGATATTGCGGAGCTGCTGGGCGTAACAAAGCCCAGCGTTAGCTACGCCGCCAAACGCCTGAGGGAAAACGGCTTTATCGTCATGGACGGGGATTCCCACATCACCCTTACGGACGCCGGGCTGGCCATTGCCAAGCGGATGTACGAACGTCACCGCCTGCTAACAGAGTTTTTTATCCGCCTGGGTGTGGAGGAGGAGACCGCCAGAGAGGACGCCTGCAAGGTGGAGCATGATCTCAGCGAAGAGACCTTTGCGGCGATCTGCAAACATGCGGGCGCAGCGCAGAAAAACCGGCCTGCCGGCCGGTGATCTGGGCCCGGCGGAAAGCCGGGGCGTTTTCAAACATAGAGCGGCGGAGACGATATCCAAAAATCATCTCCGCCGCTCTTTTCTGCGCCGTTTTTCTTATTCGCTTAAAATACGCCCGTCTGTGGAAATGACCGTCACCTGCCAGGGGATCATTTTGCCGCAGCGCTGCAATGCCGTTTTGACGGCGTTTTCCAGCCCTCCGCAGCAGGGCACCTCCATACGCACGACGTCGACGCTTTTGATATCATTGCTTTGCAGGATCTGGGTGAGTTTTTCGGAATAATCCACCGCATCCAGTTTGGGGCAGCCCACCAGGGTGACGTGCCCGCGGATGAAACGCTCGTGAAAAGCGGCATAGGCGTAAGCGGTACAGTCGGCGGCGATCAGCAAACGCGCCCCGGTAAAGTAGGAGGCGGTCACCGGGGCCAGCCTGATCTGAACTGGCCACTGGGAAAGGCAGCTTTGCGCGGCGTCCGCCGTGGGGCAGGGCGCGCTGCTGCGGCGGATGGCCCGGGATTGGGTTCCGGGGCAGCCGCAGGGGAGGGGCTCTGCGGCGGTTTTGGCTGCTTTGGCGGCCTGGACAGCCTTTTCGTCATAGGCCGCTGCCTCCCGCTCCACAAAGGTGATGGCGCCGGTGGGGCAGGCGGGCAGGCAATCCCCCAGGCCGTCGCAGTAGTCGTCGCGCAGCAGCCGGGCGCGGCCGTTTACCATGCCGATGGCGCCTTCGTGACAGGCCTCGGCGCAGGCGCCGCAGCCGTTGCATTTGTCTTCGTCAATCTGGATGATCTTTCGGTTCATCTTTTCAGCCTCCTTGTCTTTCAGCCCCTATTATAATGGCGTTGGACAAGTATTTCTGTTGGAAAAACAACAAATCGGCCAAATATTGCGTTTGGGGGGCTGGAAAAAGCTGCCGGCTTTCTTTCGCCCCTTCGCCTTTCCGCAAAAAAGTACCTGCCGATGCCGCAATACGGCATATCCTTCCCGACGTTCAGGGCGGCTCGTCGTTAGGGCTCCAATGGCCTGTTTGCGATGCTGTGCCGCCCGCTTTGGGATATTTCTGGGCGGATCAGGGCTTTAAATTGAACGAGACCTCTACGCTTTTCTCTCCCAGGGCGCTGGCCAGCCCCTCCGGGTTTTCCAGATAACCGATATCGGTATAAGAATAGCCGCTGGAAAAGTTTTCGTAAAACAGCACGATACAGGAATCGCCAAACAGCTTAAGATCGCCGGTGCGGATGCCATCCGGGATCGCTACCGCACTGGGCAGAGCGTAGTCAAGATAACAATATTTCTCGTTGCCGTTTAGCTCCTCCATGTTGACTGTCATGGGCAGCCGCGCGGCAAAGGCCTGCGCGGCTTCATTGCCGTAGAGCACCGCGTCATAGACGGTTTCGCCAACGGTTATTTCGATCTGCATGGCTTTATCCTCCTGCTGTCCCGGCTCTGCCGCGTCAAAAGGCGCGCCGGACGCATCGTTTTCCGAGGGGGTGGGCGCGCTTTGGGGCACCGCGCTGGTTTCAGCCTTTTTTATGCTGGCGTCGGCCGTTGCCTGCAAATTACCGGGCGCGGCGTTATTTTCCGCCGCGCCGCAGGCGCATAGAAAAAAAGACAAAGCCCCAAAGGCCAAAATTTGTCCTGCTTTTTTCACTGTTTTTCGCCCGCCTTTCCATCGGTTTCCTTTTTCAGCCGATAGATCAAATAGTCCATAATGTCGAGGGGTTTTTGTGCCGCGTGCATGGCGCAAACCAGCTGGCAGCGATAGCAGGAAAGAAGCTGGAGGGCCTCCTCGTTTTTTCCTTCCTGGCGCAGGCTTATAAATTTCTGTATGGTTATTGCGTCGCAGTTCGCATCTGCCAGCGCCTGTGCGATCTCTTGCGCGCTATTTCCCGGAAAACTCACAGCCATCCTCCTGTACACAATTATTTTTATGGGATGGTCCTATTATAAAAGAGCCGGTATTTCATAACAAATACTTAATTTGGAATACGCAACTTGCTTTTTAAGCATGGAATATGCTATCATCGAGTTGTAAGTCAGAAAGCGCGGAGGAAGCATGATGGATCTGAGGGTTTTGCGTTATTTTTTGACGGTTGCGCGGGAAAAAAGCATTGTGAAGGCGGCGGAGGCCCTCCATGTGACCCAGCCGACCCTTTCCCGCCAACTGCGCGATCTGGAAGATGAATTTGGCGCGCGGCTTTTTCTGCGGGGCAGCAAAACAAAGGGGATCACGCTGACAGAAAAAGGGTTTCTTCTGCGCAAACGGGCCGAGGAGATCGTAGAGCTTGCCGACCGGACGCAGGAGGAAATGAACGCGGATGACGCCGAGGTGGGCGGCGATATCATGATCGGCGGCGGTGAGAGCGATGCCATGCGCCTTGTCGCGCGGGTCGTCAATACGCTGCAACAACAATATCCGGATATTCATTATCATCTTTTCAGCGGGAATGCCGAAGATGTCAAGGAGCGCCTGGATAAGGGCCTGCTGGATTTTGGGGTTTTTATTGCGCCGGTCGATTTGACAAAGTACGAAACGCTGCAGCTTCCCGCTCAGGACAGGTGGGGGCTGATCGTCAGAAAGGATTCGCCTTTTGCAAAGCGTGCGTTCATCGCCCCGGAAGAGCTGATCGGGATACCACTCTGGATGTCCCGCCAGGTTTTAACAGCGGATATGTTCGAGGCGTTTGCAGGCCTCCACCCGGGCGCGCTCAACGTGATCGGAACCTACAATCTGGTTTTTAACGCGGCGCTTATGGTTTCGGAAGGGGCCGGTTGTCTCTTGAGCCTTGATAAACTGGTGGACACCGGGCCGGACAGCGACCTTTGTTTTGTCCCTCTTGCGCCAGCGCGATCTTCCGATCTTTTCATCGCGTGGAAAAAATATCAGATCCTTGGCAAAGCGGCAGAAGCTTTTTTGAAAGGGATGCGCGAACTCTGTCATAAATAGGGCCCACTGAAAAACCTCCAACCCATTAAAAACAGAGGAAAATTGGCACCGGATGTGGTATCATATACGTACGAACAAAGCAAAAAATGCCGGTT
>JAQVCU010000116.1 GCA_028689635.1 Oscillospiraceae bacterium | reverse complement strand
ACTGGGCATCGGCGAAGGCGAAAACGCCATGGGCCGTATCGTGGCCGTGCTGCGCCGCATGGGCTTCGACGAGGTGTTCGACACCTCTACCGGCGCAGATTTAACCGTGCTCGAGGAGGCAGACGAACTGGTCTCCCGCTTGGAAAAGAACGAGAACCTGCCGCTGTTTACCTCCTGCTGCCCAGCCTGGGTGAACTACTGCGAAAAAAACCATCAAGAGCTGCTGCCTAACGTCTCCACTTGCCGCTCCCCCATGCAGATGTTCGCCTCTATCATAAAAGAGCAGTGCCGCCAGGATGGCAAGCGCAGCGTGCATGTGGCGGTCATGCCCTGTACCGCCAAAAAAGGCGAAGCCGCCCGAGAGGAATTTAAGAAGGATGGCGTGCCCATGGTGGATTACGTCATCACCACCCAGGAGCTCATCATCATGATCGAGGAATCCGGCCTCATCTTCTCGGAAATCGAGCCCGAGGCCGTGGATATGCCCTTTGGCACGATGACAGGCGCCGGTGTCATCTTCGGCGTCAGCGGCGGCGTCACCGAAGCCGTGCTGCGTCGGGTCTCTACGGATAAAACCCCGGGCGCGCTTCGGAGCATCGCCATGACGGGTGTGCGCGGCGATGAAAACGTGAAGGAACTCTCCGTCCCCTATGGCGAGCGGGAGCTCAAAATCGCCATCGTCAACGGCCTAAACGGCGCAGAGGCGGTCATCTCCCGCATCAAAGCCGGCGAGCAGTTCGACTTTGTGGAAATTATGGCCTGCCACGGCGGCTGTGTCAGCGGCGCGGGCCAGCCCTATATCGCCCCAGACGGCAAACAGCTGCGGGGCAAGGCGCTGTATGCATCGGATAAGATGTGTTCCATCAAGCGTTCGGAGCATAACCCCTTAATGGAGGAGCTCTATAGCGGCGTATTAAAGGGCAAGGTGCATGACCTGCTCCATGTCCACTACGGCAAATAACAAAAAGACCCAGGCATTCTGCCCGGGTCTTTTTATGCCCTTTTTCCTAAATTCTTTCTATCTGTTCCGCAACTTCCCAAAGCTCGGGATAGAAAAACAGCTCCCCCGCCGCTACCATCTCCCGCATCTGCGCTGGGCTGGCCCATTTCGCCGCAGCGACTTCCTCCGGCTGAAAAACCAGCTCCCGGCAGTCTATCTCCCGCTCAAGCAAGTAAATATCCCAGATAAGCTGCGTGCCGTCCTGGCGCAAAATGCGGCGCAAAAACCGCAACTCCTCCGGCCGCGCCTGAATGCCCAATTCTTCTCCTAGCTCTCGCATGCAGCCGGCTTTCGTGTCCTCCCCCGCTAGCATGCGCCCGGTGCACAGCCCCCACATCCCGGGCAAAATCTCGCACCGCAAGCTGCGCTGCTGGAGCAAAAATTCGCCCCGGCGGTTTCTCACCCATGCCTCCATGGCTAGGTGAAACTCTCCGGGCAAAAGCGCCTGCCCCTTCCCTATCACTTTGCCCGTGCATCTTCCATCTTTGTCGTAAATATCCCAACGCTCCATCTCACTGCCCCGCAAAAAAAATTCTTCCTTCCGCCTCATACCGCTGCACAGAAAACGCCCGCTCCATCGCCCCGGCCTTTAAGCACTGTTCTCGGCTGCCCTCAAAATGGATCTTACCTTCCTGTAAAATCACAATGTTGTCCGCAAACTGCACGGCCTGGGAGAGGTTGTGCAAAATCACCAGCACCGTCTTTTTGTGCCGGGTTTTCAGCTCCTCCAGCTTACGTAAAAACGCCGCCTCCCGCTCGATATCGAGAAATGTCGTGGTCTCGTCCAAAATAACCACCCGGGTGTTCTGGGCAAGCACCATGGCGAGGTATGCCAGCTGCCGCTCCCCGCCCGAAAGCTCGTCCACCCTGCGGCCGCAAAGCCCGCCGATCCCGGCGTCCTCTATGGCCTTTTGTACCGCCTCCCGGTCTGCCCGGGAAAAGCGCTTTCCGATGTCTAGGTATGGGCTGCGGCCAAAGCCCACCAGCTCCTCTACCAACACCCGTGGCCGCTCCAAGCTCTGCGGCAAAATCCCCAAAAGCTTTGCCCGCTCTTTTGGAGGCAGCAGCGCGATGTTCTGATCGCCAAAGCAAATGCGCCCAGTATAGCCTATCTCCTGGTTCACGCAGGAGACCAGCGTAGATTTTCCGCTGCCGTTTTTGCCCACTACCGCGGTAATGGTGTGCGGCGCCAGCCGAAAATCCACGCCCAAAAGCACGTTTTTTTCTCCGTATCCCGCCCGCAGATTCTCAAAACTCAGCATGCGCGCTCCTCCTTTTTTTCAGCAGCAGCGCGAAGAAGAAGGGCGCGCCGATTCCCGCCATGATGATACCCACCGGCACCTCCGCCGGGGCAAAGAGCGCCCGCCCCAGCAGGTCTGCCACGAGCACAAGAATCGCGCCCAGCAGCGCCGAATGCAGCAGTAGATACTTTGTGTCCTCCCCGGCGAGCTTTCGGGCAATATGCGGCACTACCAGCCCCACAAACCCCAATAGCCCGGCGAAGCTCACCACTGCCGAAGCCGCCGCCGATGCCAAAACCAGGCAAAGCAGCCGCAGCGCCCGCACCCGCACTCCCAGCGAGAGCGCCATGTTGTCTCCCAGGCATAGGAGCCGAATGCGCCCGGAGGCTAAGAGCGAGGCGCCAAAGCTGGCTAGGATGATCCCCCCGGGCACCGCCAGGTTTTCCAGCCGCACACCGGAAAGCCCGCCTACAGAAAAATCGTGGTATGCCAGCAATACGTCGCTGTCTAAAAGCGAGAGAAAGGAGATCCCCGCGTTTGGCAGTGTTGTGAGTGCAAT
>JAQVCU010000115.1 GCA_028689635.1 Oscillospiraceae bacterium | reverse complement strand
TCCTTTTGGGGTCGTTTTTTCAAATTAAAAATTTGAATGTGTCCAAGTTGGACACGCATCAATAAAGAAGATAGATTTCCCAATAACCGCCGCAGTCTTCCGCATACACGCCGAAATGTTTCGTTTTCGCTGCTGTCTTTCCCATGGTCTGTTCAAGATAGTCTGCCATCCCTTTGATGTCTTCTTTAGCGACGTTGTAAGGAATATAATCGGTGTTGATCGGATTATCCCATGAAGAATTTGATGGCGTGGAATCCGGAATGTATTTCCATCCTTTTCCCTCGCCATATTCGATCCCGATTGCCACCACCTCATCCACCTTTTCCTGCGTCCACCCACCGCTTTCAGCGGCTTCAGAGGGCGGTTCCGGCTCAGGATCGGGCTTCTGCTCCGGCTCTGTCTCAGGCGGCTCAGAGGCCGGTTTCTGCGGCTCTGGCGTACTACTCACCGGCGCACTCGAACTGCTGGGCTTCTGCGGAACTTCGCTGATGCTGACAGAGGATGGCTGTTCCACCGTCGAACTGGACACTGACGCCGCCGATGAGCTTCTTGCCGCCGTCCCCTGTTGGCTGCTGCTCTCCACCGGTTTGCTCTCAGACGAACTTTCTACCGCTGAAGACGCCTGCGAACTGCTTGCCGGTGAAGCACTACTGCTTTCCTGTGGACGGCTCTCAGGCTGAGTGCTGCTGCTCTCTGAAGCTGTTTGGCCAACCGGCTCTGCCGGTGTCTCGGTGTTGTTGCAGGCCGTCAGACCGGCAACCAGCAGCGCAGCCACGAGCAACAGCACTGCACAATTCATTTTTCTTTTCAAAATACATTCCTCCTGTATCCCGTGGGGATCGGTATATCCGTTTTTTGCGGCGCAATGGCGCCTTTGGGGGGAAAGAAGGCCGGGGGGGCCTTGTCGCAATCATCCATCGGTAAAGAGGTTTTGACGGTTGTGCATGGCCACGCTCAGGGCAAGGCCTATGCCGAGATAGAGGGTGGTAACAGAAGTGCCGCCGTAGCTTAGGAAAGGCAGGGTAACGCCGATGACCGGCAGCAGGCTAAGGTTCATGCCGATGTTGACGATGGACTGGGAGACGATCATGGCAAAAAGGCCGATGCAGATAAAGGAGCCCAGGTTATCCTGAGAGCGCCGGGAGAGAAAAAGCAGGCGGATACAGATGGCCATAAGCAGTAGGATCACCGCCAGGCAGCCGACAAAGCCGAGAGCCTCCCCCACAAAGGAAAAGATAAAGTCGTTGTGGATCTCCGGCACGTAGACGCTGGTCTTGCCCAGAAGCCCTTTGCCGAAAGCGCCGCCGGAGCCGATGGCGACGCGGGCGTTGTACTGCTGATAATCCTGGCCCAGAGGATCCGCCATTTCCGGCACCAGGATGGAGAGGATGCGCAGCTTTTGATCGTTGGTGAAAAGGTAAAGCCAGGCCACGGGGATCAGAACAGCCAGAGAGCCGATGGCGGCAAACAGATACCGCCAGGGCAGGCCTGCTGCAAAGATCATAAACAAAAAGATGAAAAAGAAGATGAGGGCGGTGCCGTCGTCCCCCTGAAAGTGGATCAGCAGCACCGGCACCGCGCCGTGCAGGCACAAAAACAGAAGCTGCCGGATCCGGCCGATCTCATCCTTTACCAGGCTGAGATGCAGGGAAAAGGAGAGGATAAAGGCGATCTTTAACAGCTCGGAGGGCTGAAAGCTTACCCCCAAAAAGGGGATGGGCAGCCAGGCCTTATCGTCCACCGTTTCCAGACGCTGTTCGCCAAAAAAGTAGGTGAGGCCTATCAGGCCCACCGCGGCCGGGACATAGAGCTTCCAAAGCCGGGCGAGCACCCTGTAGTCAAAGCGGGAGATGACGATGGCGGCCGCAAGCCCCAGCCCGGAGGCAAAGGCCTGCATCTTAATGGCCCGCACAGTCGCCATATCGGCAAGATGGATGCCAAAAAGCAGCAGGACGCTTAGGCCGGAGGCCACCGCGCAAAGCAGAATCAGCACCCAATCGGTATTTCGGATATAATCTCCGATGGCGTGGAAGAATTTTTTCACAGAAAAGCCCTCGTCGCTCCAAAAAATTTACGGGGAAAAGGCCGAAGGAAACGGCCGCCAATGCAGCCATTATAGTATATCCGCCGCCAAAAGGCAAACCCAATCGCCATTTTTGACGGCAAAAAAACGCCGGGAGCCCCGGGCAGGAAAATAGGCCGCCGGGTTCTTTTCAGCGAAGAGGATTTGTGGTATAATTTTTAAATACAGCCGCCCCCTGCCGCAAAGGCCGGGCGGCGCACTTTGGACGTATTGCAAAAGCCGTGGGGCTTGGAAATAAAAAGTGAAGCGAGGAATGAAAAATGCTCAGTGATATCGAGATCGCCGGCGGCGCAAAAATGCTTCCCATCTCCGAAATTGGGGATAAGCTGGGGCTTTTGCCGGAGGAACTGGAACCCTATGGCCGATACAAAGCAAAGATCACGGAAGAGACCTTTGGCCGTTTGGCGGACAGGCCCAACGGCAAGCTGATCCTGGTGACGGCCATCAACCCCACCCCCGCGGGCGAAGGGAAGACCACCACCACCGTCGGACTGGGGCAGGGCATGGCCAAAATCGGCGCCAACGCCATCATCGCGCTGCGCGAGCCCTCTTTGGGCCCGGTGTTTGGCATTAAGGGCGGCGCCGCGGGCGGCGGCTACTCTCAGGTGGTGCCCATGGAGGATATCAACCTGCATTTTACCAGCGATATGCACGCCATTACGGCGGCCAACAACCTGCTGTGCGCCTTGGTGGACAACCATCTGCAGCAGGGGAACGAGCTGCATCTGGATCCGCGGCGGATCCTGTTTAAGCGCTGCATG
>JAQVCU010000114.1 GCA_028689635.1 Oscillospiraceae bacterium | reverse complement strand
CCACGCCCCAGGGCGTTTTCTCCCCTCCGCCGACGCCGGCGGGCTCATGCATGGGCCGGTTCCTCCCTGGGGTACAGCCGGCGCAGGAGCTCCAGGTATTTTTCAAGGAGCGCGTCGCTGAGCACGTCCATCCCCAGGGACTTCATCAGGTGCTGCAAAAACTTCAGCCGCCGGGACAATTTTTCGCCGTCGCAGTCAAAAACGGCGGGGTCGCACCATACGTTCAGCAGCAGCAGAAAAACTTCGGCGCATTCATCGGGAAACGCGGTGGTCAGGGAGCCGTCCGCAATCCCCCGCCGAATGATTTCCGAAACAAAGGCGGCGTCCATATTCACGCAATTCTGCATATAGGATAAGACAAACTCCGCGCTTTTCATCCGAACGCACATGATATCGTCCAGATCATGCGCCTCCTGGGACTCCAGGTTTTTTTCCAAAATCAACCGTAATTGCTCACTTCCCCGCAAAGAGCCTGTTTCGGCCCGCAGCGTTTCCATGGCGGCGGTCACCGCTTGCGCCTGCCTCTGGGCAACGGCTTGAAGGATCTCATCCTTGGACCGAAAGTGATGATAAATTGCGCCCTTTGAGATCCCGGCAGCCGCGGCGATCTCCTGCATACTGGTTTTATCAAAGCCCTTTTCCAAAAACAGCGACGCCGACGCCGACAGAATGGCTTCGATCGTGGCCTTTGCATGGTATTTCCGTGCCATCGCCTGCACCTCCAAAAAATACCGATCGTTCGGTTTTTTAAGTATATAGTTTGATGGTATCTTTGTCAAGCCATGCCCGGCGCATATTGTCGGGCTTTTGCGGTTGGGGCGGGCGCTTTTTATGGGGTGGAGGCGCGGTCACGCCGGCAGGCACCGAAGGGGCGGCGCCGGCATAGAATGACACGAGCCGGAGAGACGGCTTGCGCAATGGTCCGGGCGCCGGCAGGACGCGCCGGCGGAGGGCGGGCGGCGACCGCCGCGCCCCGGGACCGGAGATCGAATGGGGAGGAAGGAGCGATGGCATTTTCCGACCGAGAGCTGCTGGCGCGTCTGATCCAGTGCGAAGCGGGCGGGGAGGGGGACAACGGCATGAAGGCGGTGGCCGGCGTGGTGATGAATCGGGTCCATGCCACCGGCGGCGAATATGCCCGGGTGGGGCAGGGCAGCATTCGCAACATTATCTTCCAACCGTACCAATTCGTCTGCGCCAGCGAAACGGAGGGCGGGGCCTATAATCCGCAGAACATCTACAACATGCGGCCGGAGGAGATCCACTACGAGATCGCGGATTGGGCCATCGCGGGAAACCGTCTGCCGGACGTGGCGGAGTCGCTGTGGTTCTACAATCCATTCGGCCCCACCTGCCGGTCCCGCTTCCCCTCGGACGTGGGCTACTGGCAGACGCGGATCGGGGACCACTGCTTTTATAATCCAACGGACGCGTATTACAAGACCTGACGAAATCGGAGGAGCGATATGGCCAATCAGATGGATCCCGGCGCTGATGCGATGCAGCGCTTCTATACGCGAGAGGCGGCCAGAGTGCAGCCGCAGCAGGATTGGACCCGGGAGATCCAGCCGGCCCAGGGACGGGGCGGACAGGTCCAGGTGTCCCCGATGATGCCGGCCCAGGGTCAGGATCTGGGGGCGACCCCATGGCTGCCCACGGGCGAGATCTTAGGGTATCCGGCGTTTCCCGGCGGCATGCCGGGGGAGCTGCGCCCCAGCGCCCCGCCGTCCCAGGCCGGGGAGCTGAACATGACTGCCGGCGTGCCCCGAGAGGCCGTGCTGGCGCCTATGAGCCGGGAAGAGAATTTCCAGGGCTCGATGAAGGGACTGCTGTCCCAGAATGTCGGCCATTACATCGTGGCGACGTTCCTGGTGGGCACCCAGAGCCCCGTCTCCTGGGAGGGCTTCCTCCACGAGGTGGGCAATGACTATCTGGTGATCTTTCAGCCCGATCAGGGCCGGTATATCACCGGCGACTTCTACTCGTTGAAATTTGTGGAGTTCCACGACAGCGCCGGCGTGGTGCCCTCCTGCCCGGGCTATCGCCGTCGGGACGGCCAGCAGATGTGGTAGTTGCCAAGGGGACGCAGGCGTGGTAAAATAGCCCACAAACAGCCCCGTCTGGCGCGCCCGGCGGGAGATCTTTACAAAAGTGAGGCAGCAAGCATGGCATTTTCGACCTTGGCTGTGGAGCGGTATTCCCTCCGCAAATTCAGCGACCGGCCCGTGGAGCCGGAGAAGCTGACGGCGATCCTGGAGGCGGGCCGCAGCGCCCCCACCGCCCACAACAATCAGCCCCAGCGCATTTTGGTGTTCCAAAGCACGCAGGCGCTGGCCCGGGCCGAGGCGTGCACGAGCTGCCTGTTCCATCCGCCGGTGATGCTGGCGGTGTGCTGCGACCCCGCCGCAGCCTGGGTCCGGGACGGCGATGGCAAAAACTACGGCGAGATCGACGCCGCCATCGTCACGACCCAGATGATGCTCCAGGCGGCGGACCTGGGCCTGGGCACCACCTGCGTGGGGATGTTCGATCCGGAAAAGCTCCGGGCGGCCTTCCCGGAGGCGCTGGCGGGTCTGGAGATCGTAGCGCTGCTGCCCCTGGGCTACCCGGCGGAAAACGCCCGCCCCTCCCGCCTCCACGGGGACCGCAAGCCCCTGGCGGAGCTGGTGCAATATTTGTAAGTCCCCCACGAAGCCCCCCCGGCTGCCGCAGATTGCGGCGGCCGGGGGGCTTTTGCTGTTTTGACCAAAAAAAGTCAAAAAATTTTACGTGATTCATAGAAAAGAGGAATCTGAAGCTGTTTTTGCGGAAGTTGACCTGCGTAATCGTGTTTTTCACACAATTTTGTTT
>JAQVCU010000113.1 GCA_028689635.1 Oscillospiraceae bacterium | reverse complement strand
CGTCCGGTGATGATCACCGGGGATCACAAAGCCACCGCGGCGGCAGTGGCCTCGCAGCTGCATATCCTTCGCCCCGGGGCCCGGGTGGTCACCGGCGGGGAGCTGGATCATATGGAGGAGGGGGAGCTGGAAGCCCAGCTTCCGGAGATCGCGGTTTTCGCCCGGGTAACGCCGGCCCATAAACTGCGCATCGTGCGGGCGTTTAAAGCCCGGGGCAACCTTGTCGCCATGACGGGGGACGGCGTCAACGACGCCCCGGCCGTCAAAGAGGCGGATATCGGCGTAGCGATGGCGGATGGCGCCGATGTGACCCGGGAGGCCGCGTCGGTGGTGCTGCTGGACAACAGCTTCGCCACGCTGGTCGCCGCCATTGAGGAGGGCCGGGTGATCTACAGCAACATCCGAAAATTCATCCGGTATCTGCTCTCCTGCAACATCGGCGAGATCGTCACCATGTTCGCGGGGATGCTTATGGGGATGCCGGTGGTGCTGCTTCCCATCCAGATCCTTCTGGTGAACCTTGCCACCGATGGGCTGCCCGCTATCGCCCTGGGCCTGGAGCCCCCGGAGAAGGATGTGATGGAGCGCCGGCCACGCCGGAAAAACGACGGCATTTTTTCTGGCGGGCTGCTGGCGACCATCCTGTTTCGCGGGGCGCTCATCGGGCTGACCGCGTTGACGGTGTTCAGCGCCTTTTACCGCGGTACAGGCAGGCTGGACTGCGCCCGCACCGGCGCCTTCGCCGCCCTGGTGGTGACGCAGCTGATCCATGTGTTTGAGTGCAAAAGCGAAGAGAAGGGGCTTTTCAGCGTCCCATTTTGGAACAACTGGAAGCTGTTGGGGGCGGTGGCTGTCTCCGCGGCGGTGTTGGCGGTCAGCATTTGGTGCCCCGCCATGAACCGGGTGTTCCACACGGTCCCTCTCAGCCTGCGGCAGACAGCCTTGGTTTTGGGCTGTTGCGCTGTGGTCCCGGCGGCCTCCGCCCTGGCGCTTCCCCTGAAACGCCGCCGAAGAAAAGAAACGTGGGAGGAAGAGCTTTTCCGGCCGGCGGCCGGGCTGGAGGGAAAATGAGGAACCAAAAAGGCTTGCAGGCCCCCAGAGGCGCTTGCAAGCCTTTTAAAATGCATTTTTTATTCCGGAAGGGAAATCTCGTAGACGCAGGAGGCGTCGCCCCGCAAAACGGAAGCCGCCACCCGGGCGGTGACCGGCGTTTGGAGCAGCTCGGAAAAAATGCGGGTAAAAAACAAAACGGAGCAATTGCACAAAATATCGGGAGGGGTCTCCCCTCCGCGGGCCAGGGGACAGGCGCAAACGTTTTTGTTTTCATCGATGGAGAGCCGCCGGGCTTCCCGGTCGAGGTGGCATTTCCACCCATATTCCGCCTCGGCAAAGGCCAAAAACCCTTCCAGATCTCCCCGGTGGAGGGCGACGGCGGCGGAGATCCCGTCACTTTCGTAATGATGATCGGCACAGGGCTCCAAACAGGCGCGCCATACCTCCGGGGAACAGTGGGAAAGGCCCCGAAGAGCGGCGATGGCCCAACCGCGTTCAAAATTTTTTTCCATACGCAAACCAGCTTTTTCTGCGGGCGGTTTATCCGGCGGCATTGGGGACATAATCCAGAAACATGAGGTTCATATCCACCGGGGTGCTGATGCCGTCCACCGACCCTTTGTAATCGTACTGCCAGATCTTAAAGTTGTAGGGGAAAAAGGGAACCTCATAGTACTGGGCCATCCACAGGTCATACTGCTCCAGCTGGGACATATCCAGCTGCTCGATAAGGAATTTGCAGTAGGAATAGTACATGACGTCGTAACCAGCTTCCTCGATCTCGCCACAGAAGGCTTTGACGATATCGGTCTTTGTCTGGGTGGAAAGGCCGTAGGTGCGGTAGCTGCGGTTCTGCGCGCCCTCAATATCGAAGACCACGGGAAGATCCAGGTCGTAGCCCCGCAGCGCGTCCAGGACAAAAGCGGCTTCTTCCCTGGCTTCCGCGCGGCTGACGGCCTGGGAATAGAAATAGACCCCCACCTTTACACCGGCGGCAGCCGCCCTTTGCATGTTTCGGTCAAATTTTTTATCCAGGTTTAAAGCGCCCTTGGTGTAGCCGCGGTTGCCCAGGCGGATAAAGGCGTAATCCACGCCGCCGCTCTTGACGGCGTCCCAATCGATATTGCCCTGATAAGAGGAAACGTCGATGACCTTTACGGCCCGCTCCTCCTGATTTACGACATATTCCTTTTCGCCGTACCACTCGTCCAGAAAAGCCCAATCGTAACTATGCCGGGAAAGAGAGGGATCGACGGGGATATACTGGAACTGGTTGCCCATTTTAAAGACGAAGCTGTCGTCGATAAACCGCTGAAAATACTGGGTGGGAAGGCTGTGGGCCGTGGCCAGTTTTTTGAGAAGGGAGACCGAGATCTCCACCTCGCCCTCGATGGCGTCCAAAAACTCATCCGGCACGTTGGGATATTCCGAAGCGACGCGCTCCAGGGATTCGACAGAGATCATGCCGCTTTGCGGCGCGGGATTGGCCGAAGCGCCTGCGGCGTTTATGGCCATGGAAAAAGCAAGCAGCATGAAGGCGCATAAAAGCGCGGCGCGGCGCACCCCTTTGCGGGTTCGCTCCATAGGTGGTCACATCCTTTCTGCGGGCTGTAGACGGCGGGCTAAGAAGAAAAAAAGGACGCCCGGCGGCTGTTTTTGTCGAAATGATATATTAGGGCCCACTGAAAAACCTCCAACCCATTAAAAACAGAGGAAAATTGGCACCGGATGTGGTATCATATACGTACGAACAAAGCAAAAAATGCCGGTTTTGGGGTGGGAAAGATGTACAGAAAGA
>JAQVCU010000112.1 GCA_028689635.1 Oscillospiraceae bacterium | reverse complement strand
GGACCGGGACGAGACGGTTCGCCGGGAGGCCAATGAACTACAGGAAAAGCTGGATGAGGCCAGGAAAGAGGCCCGCGCCGCCAAAAAGCAGCATGGGGATGCGATGGAAGAGCGCGACGCCGCCCAGAATGTAATCAACGGCTATCAGCTGCGTGCGGAGTCCCGCCGGAAAAAGGCGGAGGAGGCCCGCAACCGCCACGTAAAGCTGCAGATGGATGAGAATGCTCTGGCATCCCGCATCAAGATGCTGGCAGAAATGGAGAAGGTCCACGAGGGCTACTCCAAAGCAGTCAAGCTGGTGATGGGGGAGTCGGAGCGGGGTACACTGAAGCATATCCATGGGCCGGTGGCCAATCTGCTGAAGGTGCCGGATCTGTACACCGTGGCCATTGAAACGGCCCTGGGGGCGGCCATGCAAAACCTGGTGGTGGACCGGGAGGAGGACGGCAAGGCCGTCATCCAGTACCTGAAGCGCCGGGACGCCGGCCGGGCCACCATCCTCCCCATCAGTTCCATCCGGCCGGGAGAACTGCGGGAGGGCCAGGGCTTATCCCGGGAGCCCGGCTTTGTGGGAATCGGGGATCAGCTGATCACGTTTGACGCAACCTATCAGAGTATCTTTTCCAATCTTCTGGGCCGGGTGGCCGTGATGGAAGATCTGGATACCGCCGTTGCCGCCGCGCGGAAGTATGGCTATAAGTTCCGCATCGTGACGCTGGACGGCCAGGTGCTGAATCCGGGCGGCTCAATGACCGGCGGTTCCGCCAGCCACAGTGCCGGAATTTTGAGCCGGGCCAACGAGCTGGAGCGGCTGAATGAACAGATCACCGGCCTTCGTGCTCAGGTTGCCGAGGCGGCCCGCCTTTTGGCCGAGACGGAACGGGAGTCGGCCGCGGCGGTCTATGAGCTGGAGACCGCTCAGGGTCAGCTGCGCCAGTGGGAGGACGCCATTTTGAAGGGGGAGGCCCAGCTGGCCCACTGCAGCAGCGTGGTATCCGGATTGGAGCAGCGGCAGGAGAACCAGCAGGGAGAACTGGAGCAGCTGAAGGAGCGCGCTGCCAAAATTGAGGTGGATACCCAGACTGCCCGGGTACGCATCGAGAAGCTGGAAGGCACCGCCGCCGCGCTGAAGAGTGAGGCAGAAGGGAAGAGTCGGGGACAGACTGACCTTCAGGAGCGGATCACACGAATTGCCAAGGAGATGGCCGAGCTGACCGCTGCCCGGGCCGCCTTGGAGGCGGAGCGGGATGCCACCCGGTCCGGGTTGGCGGAGTTGGAAAATCTGAAAGAGAGTATTGCCGGCGACCGGGGGCAGAGTCAGGCGCTTATGGCCGATTACCAGAGCAAAAACGAGGGATTGACCCGGGAAATTGCGGACAAAGAAGAGGCACTGGCCGTTTTTCGTACGGAGAACCAGGAGAGAAACGAAGCGGTTGCCCGGCTGAACCAGGAGAAGCTGGAACTAGAGGGAAAGCGGGTAAGGGCCTCGCGGGAGAGCCAGAGCCGCAACGAGGAGCTGCTGCGGCTGGAAGGCGAGGTTTCCCGCCTGGAGCAAAAAAAGGTGTCGGCTTCCCTGGAAGAAAAGCAGCTACTGGACAAGCTGTGGGAGAGCTACGAGCTGTCCCACGAGGCCGCAAAGCAGCAACGGGTGGAAATCGAGTCGGTGCAAAAGGCCAGCCGCCGTATCGGCGAACTGAGGCGGGCCATCTCGGCCCTGGGGAATGTGAACGTGGGGGCCATTGAGGAGTTTGAGCGGGTCAACGAGCGGTATACCTACCTGACTGACCAGCGGGACGACGTCCAGCGGGCCAAGGCGGAGTTGGAGCAGATCATCGCCAATATTACCGGAGAAATGAAGACCATTTTCGAGCGGGAATTCAAAACCATCAACGAGGCCTTCGGCCAGACCTTTCAGGAGCTTTTTGGCGGAGGCAAGGCCACGCTGGAGCTGGAAGATCCGGACGATGTGCTGAACTGCGGCATTGAAATCAAGGTTCAGCCGCCCGGGAAGGCATTGAAAATTATTACCCTGCTGTCCGGCGGAGAGAAAGCCTTTGTGGCCATCGCCCTGTATTTCGCCATTTTAAAGGTTCGTCCCACCCCCTTCGTGGTCATGGATGAGATCGAAGCCGCGCTGGACGACAACAACGTGGTTCGCTTTGCCCGGTACATGCGCAGCATGGCGGAGAAAACCCAGTTTATTGTCATTACCCACCGACGCGGAACCATGGAGGAGGCCGACATGCTCTACGGTGTAACCATGCAGGAAGAAGGCGTCTCCCGTTTGCTTGCGTTGAAAGTCAGCGACCTGGAACGTGAATATGCAGCGCCGTAAGGCGGAAAGGAGAATTCTGTCACCATGGGTTTTTTTTCGGGTATCGGGCAAAGTCTAAAGAATCTCTCGTTCGCGGCAAAAATCAGTGAGGAGTATTTCGAAGAACTCGAAGAACAGCTGATCATGGCCGATGTCGGGGTGACGGTTGCCGCGAAGATGACAGCTTCCCTGCGCGAAACGGCGCGCAAAGAACGGATGACCGATGCCGGATTGCTGCGTCCGGTGCTTATCACGGCGGCGCAAGACATCTTAAAATCGGCAACCAGCGAAAAACCAACTGAAAATCCGCGTGTCGTCCTTGTGGTGGGGGTAAACGGCGCAGGCAAAACCACCACCATCGGAAAGCTTTCGGCACGCTACGCAGCCGAAGGCAAGCGGGTTGTCCTCGCGGCAGCCGATACCTTCCGGGCTGCAGCCGTCGAACAGCTGGGCATTTGGGCAAAACGAACCGGTGCCCAGATGATTTCCCATGACCAAGGGGCGGACCCTGCCGCCGTTGTGTGTGATGCCCTGCGCGCGGCGACTGCACGCAAGG
>JAQVCU010000057.1 GCA_028689635.1 Oscillospiraceae bacterium | reverse complement strand
TTACCAGATCCAGTTTAAACACCTGCCCGCCATAGACGATCAAATATCCAAGCCTCGCTTTGGCGACCAAAAACTCCCCGGCGATCCCGCCCACCATGGAAAGCCCGATGTTGACCTTCAGCGAGTTAAACAGTGTGGGCATGTTGGAGGGAAACACCACTTTAGCAAAGATCTGCAATTTCTGGGCGCCAAACGTCCTTGCCATCAAGATCTTTTCCCGGCTGGTTCTTAAAAATCCCCCCAGCATTTCCAGCACCGTCACAATCAGAGAGATCGCCAGTGCCATAACGATGATCGCTTTGGTCCCGGCTCCCGCCCAGACGATGATGACCGGCCCAAGAGCGATTTTTGGCAGGCTGTTGAGTACCACCAGAAATGGCTCGCTTACTTTAGCCAAAAATGGAGACCACCAAAGCAGCACCGCCAACAGCGTTCCTCCCGCTGTCCCCAGCAAAAAACCTACCGCCGTCTCCAAACAGGTGACCCCCAGATGCTGCGGCAGATCATCGGCGCAAAGGCCGATCAGGGTCTCCAGCATACGGGATGGCTGGCTCATGATAAAACTATCGATGACGCCGGCGCGTGCCAACACCTCCCACAAAACCACCACAGCGGCCACAAACGCCAGTTGGATTCCCAGTATCATCTGTTTTCGAAATTTTCTTCGTCTTAAGTATTCCAACCGTTCGTTGGAAAGCCCTGTCTTATACATGGATATCAAGCTCTTTCCAGATGGCATTGAAATATCCCTGAAATTCGGGTTGTTCCCGACAGCGGACCGGCATACGGTCCTCCATGGAAAAGGCGATATCATGGATCTTCGAGATCCGGCCCGGACGGCGCGTAAGAACGATCACACGATCTGACATGCTGATGCTTTCGGAAATATCGTGAGTCACCATCAGTGTGGTCTTGTTCTCCCGCTTTAAGATGCCGTAGACGTCGTCGGTCACCGCCAGCCGGGTCTGATAATCCAACGCCGAGAAGGCCTCATCCAGCAAAAAGATCTGTGGTTTTACCGCCAAAGTGCGGATCAAGGCGGCGCGCTGACGCATTCCGCCTGAAAGCTGCGAAGGGTATTTATCCCGAAACTCATAGAGGCCATAGGTATTTAAAAGCTCTTTGACATATTCCTCCGATTCCGCGGTGGCCCTTTTCTGAATCTCCAGGCCGAGCATCACATTTTTAAAAATAGAGCGCCATTCCAGCAGGTTATCCCGCTGGAGCATATATCCGACCCGCGGTGAGATTCCGTTGACCGGGATCCCATCGATGAAAACCGTGCCATAGGTTGGCTTTATGATCCCTGCGATAATGGAAAGAAGGGTGGACTTTCCACATCCGGAAGGCCCTACAATGCTGACGAACTCCCCGCAGCCCACCGAAAAGCTGATGTCCTCCAGCGCGGCTACTTCGCCGTTTTCTGCCTGATATTTTTCACTGACCCGTTCTACTTTTAAAATCTCATTCAAGCCTTTCACCTCTCTTTGCTTTTCTCCAAGGTTCCCCTTGACTATCAAAAGCGGCGTCTGCGGCCGCTTTACTGTATTGTATGAGCCAAAATGCTTTTTGGTGTGAAAACGCCCCTTTCTTGACATCTCCTTTCCAGGGCTTTACAATGAGAAAAAAACGGAAAAGAGGTCTTGATCATGCCGTTTCTTACCCCTTCCATGGAATCCTATTGGGAAAGCTGTCAAGGAGAGACCATTCAGCTTCTGAAAGAGATCGCCAGGATCCCCGCCCCTTCCCACCACGAGGAAAAACGAGCTGATTTTGTAAAAGCCTGGCTGGAAGCGCAGGGGGCCCGGGGTGTTTATCTGGACGACGCCCTCAATGTGGTATTTCCCATGAACTGTGATGGTAAAGACGATCTTCGCGTTTTTATGGCGCATACCGACGTGGTTTTTCCCGATACAAAAGAGCTGCCGCTCTCAGAGGCGGACGGAAAGATCTTTTGCCCCGGCGTTGGGGACGACACCGCGAATCTGACTATTTTGCTGATGACGATCCGCTATATTTTAAAAAACGGCCTAACCCCCAGCGGCGGGATCGTTTTCGCCGCCAACTCCTGCGAGGAAGGCCTCGGCAACCTCAAAGGCTGCCGGAAGCTGATGGAAACCTATCGCGGCCGCGTCAAAGAAGTCGTATCTTTGGATGGCGGCTATGACGACATCTGTGCCCGCGCCGTTGGCTCTGCCCGGTACCGGGTGACCGTGCGCACAGAGGGAGGGCATTCCTACGGCGATTTTGGCCATCGCAGCGCCGTGCGGTATCTCGCTTCCATGATCGACACCCTTTATTCGATACAAGTTCCGGAAAAGGGCAAAACCACCTATAACGTGGGGATCATTTCCGGCGGTACTTCTGTCAACACCATTGCCCAGGAAGCTTCTATGCTGTACGAATACCGCAGCGACGAGAAGGAATCCATGGATCAGATGGAGCGGGCCTTTCGCGGTGTGGTAGCTGCTTATTGTGCTATGGGGCTGGAGGTAGAAACGGAACTTGTAGGGCTTCGTCCCTGTATGGGTCCGGTGGACCCGGCGGCGGAAGAAGATCTTTTAAACCGTTGCCGCCATTCCATCTGGGAGGCCACCGGGGAAGAATCCGAGATCCCGCTGGTATCCGGCTCCACCGACTGCAACATTCCGCTGTCCATGGGGATCCCCGCCGCGACCCTTGGCTGCTACGTGGGGAACGGCGCGCATACCCGGGAGGAATGGATCGAGACCCAGAGCTTAATTATCGGCGGGAAGGTAGCTTTTGGGCTGATCCTCCCTTGGTTTGCATAAAAAAACGGGCACATGTTGACAAGCCCTCTAAAAGGCGCTATAATGATGTCCGCAAAGCCAGTTTGCAACAATAGAATATCAGGGGTGCTGGGGATTGTCCCGGCTGAGAACAGAGGAAAAAATCTGTAACCCTTATACCTGATCTGGATAATGCCAGCGTAGGAAAAAAGGTTCGTATACGGACAAAAGCTTTCACGCCATGGTGTTTTCCATGGCGTGTTTTGTTTTGTAAAAATGGCTTTTGGCGGGGACCTTTCCGCTGCTTTGCCAAGTTTACTGTGCCGGCATAAGCAGGGTCGCCGCGGCTGTTGCCGTGCACAGCGGCAGAACGGAGTGTATCGATGCAAAAGAACAGTAAAACCCGTATTCTGGTGGAATGCGCCCTCATTGTCGCTTTGACGGTGGTATTGGAGCTGATCCCCATGCCCAGCTGGCCCAACGGCGGCAAGGTAACTTTTTCCATGATCCCCGTTATTTTCCTCTCTTATCGCTATGGAAGCCGCTGGGGCCTTCTCACCGGTTTTGCCACATCCCTGATCCAGATGATCATCAAGTTTGACGCTCCTCCCACTCCTGGATTTGCCAGCTTTTTCCTGTGTGTTTTGCTGGATTATGTGCTGGCCTTTACGTTGCTTGGCGCCGCCAATCTTGTCGCGAAATTTTTCTCCAAAAAAATTGTAGGTTATACGGTAGGCGCCCTGGCGGTCACCCTGATCCGTTTTTGCTGCAGCTTCCTCTCCGGTATGCTGATCTGGGGAAGCTATGCGCCGGAAGGGCAGCCGGTCTGGCTCTATTCCCTGCTTTACAACGGCGGATACATGCTGCCCAATATGGCGATCACCGCCCTGGCGATCTGTCTGTTGTGCCTGGCGCTGGATCCTGTTACCCTGCGCCGGCCGGTGAAGGCCTGACCTCCCTCTCTTTTTGCATACAAAAGGCCGCGGACGCCCCGATGGGCTTCCGCGGCCTTTCCTTTTTATCCGGCTTGTCAGCGAACCAACACTTCCAGCTTCTCTTTATAGCCGCAGTAGATCCTATCCCCTTTCTGATAAGTTCCCTGTAAGATCCCCTCCGCCAAGGCGTCCTCCACGCTTTCCTGGATCGCCCTTCGAATCGGGCGCGCCCCATAGGCGGTCCCCAACCCTTTTTTTGCCATCTGCAAGGCCACCTCGCCGTCAAATTCCGCTTCGATCCCCAGGTCATTGAGCCGCGCACCCAGCTTTTTGAGCATGTTTTTTGCAATTGCCGTCATTTCTTCTTCGGTGAGATGGTGGAAGATGACCGTTTCGTCGATGCGGTTGAGGAATTCCGGCCGAAAACTTTTTTTCAGTTCCCCCATAACAGTTTTTTCCGCGTTTTTATCCTGTGAGGCACCGTTTCCTTCGGTAAAGCCCAAAGGCCGTCCGTCCGCAAGTTCCCGAGCGCCGATATTGGAAGTCATAATGAGAATGCAGTTTTTAAAGCTTACCTTCCGGCCCATAGAGTCGGTCAGCAGTCCGTCGTCTAAAACCTGAAGCAACAGGTTTTGGATGTCGGCGTGCGCCTTTTCGATCTCATCAAAAAGCACCACCGAAAACGGCTTTTGCCGCACCCGCTCCGTCAGCTGGCCCCCTTCGCCAAAGCCGACATATTCGGGCGGGGAACCGATCAATCTGGATACGCTGTGGCGCTCCATATATTCCGACATATCGATGCGGATCATGGCGTTTTCATCCGCAAAAAGCGCCTCCGCCAAAGCTTTGCTCAATTCCGTCTTTCCGACCCCAGTGGGCCCCAAAAACAAAAAAGATCCAATGGGACGGCCGGGGTCTCCAAGCCCCACCCTGTTGCGGCGGATTGCCCGGGAAATGGCCCGCACCGCCTTCTCTTGCCCGATCACGCGGCAATGAAGCGCTTCTTCCAGTTCTATCAGCCGCTGGCTCTGCTCTCGAGTAAGCTGATTTACGTCGATCCCAGTGACAAAAGAAACCAATTCCGCAATATGCCCCGGCAGCAGCTCCGGGATCCTTTCCGTCCTGGCCTGCCGCCAGCTGTCCACCTGCACCGCCAGCTGTTCCCTGCATTCGGCCTCCCTATCGCGGATCTGAGAGGCCCGCTCAAAATTTTGACAGGCCACGGCCGCCTCCTTTTCGCTGCACAGCAGCCGCGCCTTATTTTCCAATATTCTGTATTCTTCCGGCATGGAAAAATTTTGCAGCCGCAACCGGGCCGCCGCTTCGTCGATAAGATCGATGGCTTTATCCGGAAGACGCCGCTCTGGGAGATATCGTATGGAAAGATCCACCGCGGCTTCCAGCGTCTCCGGGGCAACCACGACGCGGTGGTGTTTTTCGTACCGCGGCCGCAGTCCTTTTAAAATCTCAAGCGCCGTCTCCCGGGCCGGTTCCTCCACTTCCACCGTCTGAAACCGGCGCACCAGGGCAGGGTCTTTTTCCAAATGCTTGCGATATTCGTCGCGGGTGGTCGCCCCGATGAGCTGTAGCTCTCCCCGCGCCAATCGCGGTTTTAAAATATTGGCGGCGTCGATGGCTCCTTCTGCCGCCCCGGCCCCGATGAGCGTATGGATCTCGTCGATAAACAGGATGACGTTTCCCGCCTCCTGTACCTCTTCCAGGCAGGTGCGTACCCGGTCTTCAAATTCGCCTCGGAACTTTGTTCCCGCTACCATTCCGGACATATCCACCGATACCAGCCGTTTCCCCTGCAACGGCTCCGGCACCTCGCCTGACGCAAGCTCCAGTGCCAGGCCCTCTACCACCGCAGTTTTTCCGACCCCCGCCTCCCCGATTAGACAAGGGTTATTTTTCCCCCTTCGGCAAAGGATCTGCACAACGCGGGCGATCTCGCTCTCCCTCCCGATAACCGGATCAAGCTTCTTTTCCCGGGCCATAGCTGTAAGATCGTGGCTGAATTTATCCAGGGTAGCCGTTCTTCCTCCGACAGGCCTGCTTTTGGCCGGGGGGATCTTTTTGGTTTTTCCATACAGCGCGTCCACGATCTCAGAACCAATGACCTCGATCATCTCTTTGTACAACAGCCCGCACTCAAACCCCATCGCCGTCAAAAAACGATCGGCGTAACAGTCGCTTTCTTTCAGCATGGCCATCGAGATGTGTTCCGTTCCGGCCAGCTCCCGGCCGACCATACGGGCTTCTACCAAAGCGCCCTCCAGAATATGCTGGCATCTGGGCGTAAAATCCGCCGCGCTCAGCGCTGTTTTTACTCCCTTTCCCACCGATTCGATCAGTTTTTCCCGCACCCGTTCAGCCGTGACCCCTTTTTGCCGAAACACGGTAAACGCTACGCCCGTTCCTTCCTTCAAAAGCCCCAACAACAGATGCTCGCTGCCCACATAGGTATGCCCTAACAGGCAAGCTTCCCCCAGCGCCAGATTGACCACCGTGTTGGCCCTCTGCGTAAACCCGGAAAATTTCAGCATTCACTCATCCTCCCCCAAAAACATATGATAAACCAGTGTGAAGTTATCACACTTACTATTGGAAGGAGGCGGCCCGTTTATTCCAGCCGGCTTGTGACAGTCCGATCAGCCGCCGCATACAATAGGGCAAATCTTCTTTTTAGGAGGCTCGTTTATGAACTGCTGTGAAAACGGATGTGACAATAAGAAATGGATCATCATTGTCCTTTTGGTCCTGCTGTATCTTTTCTACTGCAATGTTGATTTCTGCAATTTTCTGACCCCTGCCAGCGCCAGCTCAAACGGCTGCGGCTGTGGCTGCAACAGAACCCCTTATTGCGAATGACCCCCTGCCCCCCTATTTGTTTTATGACATAAAAGATCCCCGCCTCGGGTACGGGGCGGGGATCCTATTTTTCTGCATTATTCAAACCCTTCAAAAAGCCCTGACTGGGCAAGCGAAACGAAATCATCCCCCGCCACGATGATGTGATCCAACAGCACGATATCCAGCGGCTTTAAAATCTTCCGCACCGCGCTGGTAGCGAAAATATCCTGGTCGGAGGGAAGCGCAAACCCCTGGGGATGGTTGTGGGCCAAAACTACGGAAGCCGCGGATACTTTGAAAGCATGCTCCGCAATTTTACGCGCCTGCATCGGGACTTTATTGATCTCTCCCTCCCCGATCAGCGTACAGCTCAACAGCTTGTTTTTATTATCCAGGCAAAGCAGATAAAGCTGTTCCCGCGTTTTACCGATAAATTTTGGCACAAGAAACGCACCGATCCGTTCTGCGGAATTCAAAACGATTCCAACGGAATTTCGATCGTCCATATAGGCCGCCCCGAGCGCGGGGATCAGTTTGATCAGCACCGCGGAATTTTGCGAAATATTCTTCACTTTCATAAGTTCTTCGATCGGTGCGTCAAACACTCCCGACAGCGATCCAAACGTATCCAGCAGCTCATGGGCGATCTCGTTGGTATCTTTTCGGGGAATTGAATAATACAGCAGCAGCTCCAGCATATTATGCTTTTCAAAGCCACGAAGCCCCGTTTCCAGGAAACGGTTTTTCATCCGTGCCCTGTGCCCTTCGTGGGTGTTTTCCATGACGTCACCAACTTGTCGAATAAAATTTTACCGTTCCATGGCGGAGAGCCCGCCTGTGACTATTATATCCGAAACCAGCCGGATTGCAAAGGGAAACCCTGTTTTCCCGCCAAATTATGTGGTATAATAACCACGTCGTGGTTATTATACCCGATTTTTATGGCCGCCCTTTGGGCATGGCCAATGATACCATTTGCGCTTCGCGCTTATGGTATAATAACCACGTCGTGGTTATTATACCCGATTTTTATGGCCGCCCTTTGGGCATGGCCAATGATACCATTTGCGCTTCGCGCTTATGGTATCATAACCACATCGTGGTTATGATACCCGATTTCGATGGCCGCCCTTTGGGCATGGTGATATCCATTTTTTAAAATCAGCCGTATATGCGCGCGGCCATTTTATGGCAGCGGCCGCAAAACCTCTCTGGCGCGGCACTATGCCCAAGCAATAGGAGATATCGATCATGAAAAGCTTTCTTATCGGGAAAAACGACGCTGGTCAGCGTATGGACAAGTTTCTCTCTAAGGCTGTCCCCTTGCTTCCGCCTTCCCTACTTTACAAATCGATCCGCCTAAAACGGATCAAGCTGAATCGAAAACGCTGCGAAATCTCCACCCGGCTGACCGAGGGCGATATCGTTGAATTGTATCTCAACGACGAATTCTTTGAAGAGCCCAAAGGGCCTCTGGTTTTTTTGCGCGCCCCCGCCGCGCTGGATGTGATCTATGAGGATGAAAATATCTTGCTTGTAGATAAAAAACCCGGGCTGATTGTCCATGAGGACGACAAAGAATCGGTGGATACCCTGATCAACCGGATCCTACATTATCTGTATGACAAAAAAGAATATGACCCGGACGCGGAAAATTCCTTTGTCCCCGCCCTTTGCAACCGCATCGACCGCAACACCGGCGGCATTGTCATTGCGGCAAAAAACGCGGCGGCCCTGCGCGTCCTGAACCAAAAGATCAAAGATCGGGAGCTGACCAAGCTTTACCTATGTATCGTCCACGGCCATATGCCCCAAAAAGAGGGGTTGCTCACCGGATATCTCGTCAAAGATCAGGAGCAGAATAAGGTGACGGTCTCCGCTCAAAAGCGGCCAGACAGCAAAACTGTTTTGACGCAATACAAGGTGTTGGGAGAGGACGAACGCTTTAGCCTGCTGGAGGTGGATCTTCTCACCGGGCGCACCCATCAGATCCGCGCCCATCTGGCGGCGGCGGGACATCCCCTGCTGGGCGATACCAAATACGGTTTTGCCCGGGACAACCGCGGTACCGGGTACAAATACCAGGCTCTTTATTCCTATCGCCTTATTTTTCGTTTTAAAACCGATGCCGGCCCTCTGGAATATCTCAACGGAAAGTCCTTCTCGGTGCCGTCGGTTTGGTTTCAGGATGATTTTGAAAACGGGCGGATTCCTCAAAGCCGCTGATCGATCCATAAAAAAGCGTCCCGCCGCAGAAACCCTGCAACGGGACGCTTTTTTGCTATTTAATTTTCCAGCCGGAACCAACGGCGTCACATATCGTAAATATCTTTTCCACAGATCACCGAGATGTGGTTTGCTTCCAGCACGTCGATCGCCTTCTGATTATCCTCTACCCGCATGATCACATAGGCGCTGTTTTCTTTTTTGGTAATAAAGGCATACATATACTCCACAGTGATTCCAGCTACGGTAAGGTGCTTCAGAGCCCTGGCCAGGCCGCCGGGTTCATCCTGCACCTCAATGGCGATGACCCTGGTAAGCGACACGGTAAAGCCCGCGTCTTTCAGCGCGGATTCCGCCGCCTCCGGGTTATTGACGATAAGACGAAGGATTCCAAAATGCGTGGTATCGGCAATAGACAGCGCACGGATATCCACATTAATCTCTTCCAGGATCTTGGTGATTTCAGCCAGTCTACCGGGTTTATTCTCTACAAATACGGAAAGCTGTTTTGTTGTCATATGGCACCCTCCTGTTTTTTGATTCCAACCACCGGGCTGAGCGATCTCGTTCTGGATAGGGACACGCCCCTTGTGTTTTCATTATAACACATTTTTACCAAAAAGAAATCCACTTTATTCCAACTATTTGGAATTTTCCCGCCAGGCAAAAGCCAGATGAAAATTCAGATCATTTGTAAAGCTTTCTCTTATCGATAACGCGGACAGCTTTTCCTTCGCTGCGCTGGATGCTTCTCGGCTCCACCAGGCGCACCGCGGCTTTGATGCCCAGTACAGACTGAATATCCGCGCTGATCTCTTTGGCCAGATCTTCCAGCTTTTTCACCTGGTCGGAGAAGGTGTCTTCGTTTACTTCAATATGAACTTCCAACGTATCGCTGTTGTCCACACGGTCGACATAGATCATGTAATGGGGCTCTACCTCGGCATGACGCAAGATCACGCTCTCGATCTGGGAGGGGAACACATTGACGCCGCGGATGATCAGCATATCGTCGGTGCGGGCGCGGATCTTTTCCATGCGCGGGGAGGTTCTTCCGCAGGCGCAGCGTTCGGTGTGCAGCACCGTCAAATCCTTTGTGCGGTAACGGATCATCGGCATGCCTTCTTTGGTGATGGTCGTGAACACCAGCTCGCCTTCTTCACCGGCAGGCAGCGGCTCAAAGGTATCGGGGTCCACGATCTCGGCGATGAAGAAATCCGCCTGAATGTGCATACCGTTTCTCTCGGCGCACTCCATGGATACACCCGGCCCCAGCACCTCGGTAAGGCCGTAGATGTCGTACGCCTTAAGCCCCAGCTTATTTTCGATCTCAGCCCGCATGGCTTCCGTCCAGGGTTCTGCGCCAAACACGCCGTATTTCAGATTCAGATCGTCCTTTGTCAGTCCAACCTCCTGCAGGGCATCCGCCAGATGCAGCGCGTAAGAAGGCGTGCAGCACAGCGTCGTCGCCTGCAGATCGCGCAACAAGGTCATTTGGCGCTTGGTGTTGCCCACAGAGGCGGGAACTACCGCCGCTCCCACCCGGCTGGCGCCGCCATGCGCGCCCAGGCCGCCGGTGAAAAGGCCATAGCCATAGGAAACATGCACCTTATCTTTGCGGCTTACGCCAATGCTGGTAAGGCCGCGCGCAACGCACTCATCCCAGCTGTCCAGGTCGTTTTGGGTATACCCGGCGATGATCTGCTTGCCGGTAGTCCCGGAAGAAGCCTGGATACGGACGATCTCATCCATGGGGACGGCGAAGGTATCGAAGGGATAATAATCCCGAAGGTCAGCTTTGGTGGTAAACGGCAGCTTGGGCAGATCCTCCACCCCACGGATGTCCTCCGGCTTTACACCGGCTTCCTCCATCCTTTTGCGGTAAAAGGGAACATGCTCGTAAACGCGCTTGACTGTGTCCACAAGGCGCTGGTTTTGAAGCTCCTTTAATTTTTCTGGTTCCATGCATTCCATGGCTTCGTTCCAATAATTTGGCATGACAGAATTCCTTCTTTCTGGTTTGATTGCTTGCGCAAAAGACAAGGCAGGTCTATTCGGGGAAAAATAAATATAAAAAACCGCGCCCCCTGTATCACAAGGGGCGCGGCAAATACATTTCCGCGCGGTACCACCCAAATTGGCAAAAGCCCGCTCATCGCCCCGGTAACGTGGGGCACTCCGGGCAAGCCTACCCATTCCGCAAGGAACTTCAGCCCACCGGCTCCGGAGGGAACTTCGAGGGAAGATGCGATAAGGACGTTTCCAGTCGATGACGTCCTCTTCCTGGTTCACAGAGCTTTCTCTACTTTTCTCCATCAACGCATTTGCAATATATTGTTTCAAAATATAATACGTTTTTTATTTTTTGTCAAGTATCTGACCAAAAACAAAATATTTTTTGCATTTGTCAGCCGATCTCGACTTCCCGGCCCAGCTCAAACGCTTTGGTGTTTAGCTCCAGGAATTTCGGCGGAACGGATTGTTCCAGCGCGGTTTTCCAGGCGCTGATGCCAAAATCCATGATCTGAGAAAGCAAGCCGATCAGCACGATGTTGGTGGCCTTGGCCGAACCAGCCTGTTCCGCCAGCGCCAACGCGTCGGCTACGATCACCTCCGCCCCGAGCGCGCGGATCCGCCCCACAATGTTCTCCGGGTACTGTGCCGCCCCGGTGATCACCGGCATAGGGTCGATCTTCTGGCTGTTGACAATGATCTTGCCCCCCACCTTCAGGTGAGAGAGGTAACGGGCCGCCTCGCACAGCTCAAACGCAACGATGATGTCCGCTTCCCCTTTTTCAATGACCGGGGAATAAACCTGGCTGCCATACCGCACATAGGTGACGACGGAACCGCCCCGCTGGGACATTCCGTGCACTTCAGAAAGCTTTACGTCATACCCCTGATGCATCAGCACGTTTCCCAACACCCGGCTGGCCAACAGCGTTCCTTGACCACCAACTCCGACGATCATGATGCTTTTTACATTGCTCATTTGTTTCCAGCCTCCTCGGAAGTAAGAATTGCGCCAAAGGAACAAAGCTTTTTGCACAGGCCGCAACCCACGCAGAGGGTGTTGTCAATGGAAGCTTTTCCATCTGCCATGACAATAGCGGGACAGCCGATCTTAAAGCAGGCTTTGCATGCGCGGCATTTCTCGCGGTCGATCGCGAACGGACGCTCGTGTTTGACCTCCTTGAGCAGCGCACAGGGCCTCCGGCAAATGATCACGGAAGGCATTTTCATCGTCAGCTCTTCCCGGATCACCGCTTCCAGCGTTTTCAAATCGTTGGGGTCCACCACCCGCACGCGTTCCACACCAATGGCATGGCAAACTTCTTCAATGCGGATCTTGGGCACAACATCACCGGAAAGAGTTTTTCCGGTGGTGGGGTTCTGCTGGTGTCCCGTCATACCGGTAATGCTATTATCCAGTACGATAACGGTGGAATAGCCCTGATTGTAGGTGATGTTGGCAAGGCCCGTCATCCCAGAATGCATAAAGGTGGAATCGCCGATTACCGCGACGGAATTCCCCTCCTGATGGCGGGCTTTGTTAAAGCCGTGAAGCCCGGAGATGGAAGCTCCCATGCAGACCGTGGTATCCATGGCGCCCAAAGGCGGCGTCGCCCCCAGGGTGTAGCAGCCAATATCGCCGCTGACCATAACTTTCAGCTTTGCCAGCGTATAGAACAGGCCGCGGTGGGGACAGCCGGGGCACATGACCGGCGGACGCACCGGAACGGCTTCGTCAAAGTCTGTAAAGGGGATTTCCTTGCCAAGCAAATTCTTGCGAATAGCGCTCTGAAAATACTCCCCAATAAAGGTGAATTTTTCTTTTCCCTCGCACTGCACCCCGATCTTCCGGCAGAAGGTCTCGATCACGTCGTCCAGCTCTTCAATGACGTACACCTTTTCCACTCCGTCGGCAAAATCGCGGATCAGCTTAGCCGGCAGCGGATTGACAAGGCCCAGTTTCAAATAGCTGGCGTCGTCTCCAAAGGCCTCGCGGGCATATTCATAGGAAATGCCGGAAGTGATAACGCCTACCTTGCGGCTTCCCCACTCGATCTTATTGATGGGGCAACTCTCCGCAAACTCTTCCAGCGCCCGGGTACGTTCTTCCACCACCACATGGCGCAGTTTGGCGTTTCCGGGCATCATCACATACTTGCGCGGGTTTTTTTCATAATCCTTCAGCGGAATATCGGCCCGCTCCTGCTCCTTTACGACGCTCTGGGAATGGGAAACACGGGTGGAAAGGCGCAGGATGACCGGCGTATCAAATTTTTCTGACATCTCGTAGGCAAAGCGGACAAAATCCCGGCATTCCCCGGAATCCGAAGGCTCTACCATGGGAACCTTTGCCGCAATGGCATAATGCCGGGAATCCTGCTCGTTCTGGGAGGAATGCATACCGGGGTCATCGGCCACGGCCAGGAT
>JAQVCU010000111.1 GCA_028689635.1 Oscillospiraceae bacterium | reverse complement strand
GTCTCCCTGGAAAGGCAGGGCCGCAGTCTGCGTTTGACAGTGTCCAACACCACGGCCCAGACTGTGGCGGCAGACAAGCTCGAGCACCTCTTTGACCGCTTTTACCGCACCGATCAGTCCCGCAATTCCCAGACCGGCGGCTACAGTCTGGGGCTGTCCATCGCCCAGAGCATTGTGCTTGCCCACAAGGGGAAAATTTTTGCCGAAAATCGCGACGGACAGTCCCTCACGATTTTTGTGACCCTGGGGACCTAATTTGCCGTGGGTTCTGTTTACGGCAGCGCGGCCTTTCCCTGCAGAGCAATTCTGGCAGCACGCTTTCTATAATACCGTTGCTGTCAAAACGCCATGGCAATGGCGGCCAAAAAAAGAAGCCCTAGAACCGTTGCGGTTCTAGGGCTTCTTCTGGTGGACGATACAGGACTCGAACCTGTGACCCCCTGCACGTCAAGCAGGTGCTCTAGCCAGCTGAGCTAATCGTCCGAAGCGGAACGTATATAGAATACACGAGCGCGGCAATTTTGTCAACAGTTTTCTTGCAACTGCGCGTGAATTTTGCTATACTTGCAGACAACAAACAGACGCAGGAGGGCATGCCCATGAAACAGGTTGCGCTGGTCACCGGTTCCTCACGGGGAATTGGGCGGGCCATCGCCGCAGAGCTGGTCCGGGAGGGCTACGCCGTGTGCGTGAACTATTGTAAAAGCCGCCAAGCGGCAGAGGAGCTGGCGGCAGCCATTCGGGACGGCGGCGGGGAGGCCCTTGCCGTGCAGGCCGACGTGGCAAACCGACTGGCGGTAGAAGCCATGACGGCAGCGGCGGAGCGGGCGCTTGGCCCTGTGACGCTGCTGGTAAACAACGCCGGCATCTCCCGGCAGGGCCTTTTTCAGGACGTGGACGACACCCAGTGGGACCGGTTCCTGGCGGTAAATCTCACCGGCGCCCGCAACGCGATTCAAGCCGTGCTGCCCCACATGCTCCGGGAAAAAGCCGGGTGCATCGTCAACATCTCCTCCATCTGGGGACTGCGGGGGGCCTCCTGTGAGGTGGCCTACGCCTGCACCAAGGCAGCGCTGGTGGGGCTGACCCGCTCTCTGGCGCTGGAGCTGGCGCCCTCGGGGATTCGGGTGAACGCGGTGGCGCCAGGGTGCATTGAAACGGACATGGTCCGCGCTCTGGGCCCCGAGACCCGAGAACTGCTGATCGACCAAACCCCCTTGGGCCGTTTGGGCACGCCGGAGGACATTGCCCACGCGGTGGCTTTTCTGGCCTCGGAGAAGGCATCCTTCCTGACGGGGCAAATTCTCACCGCCGACGGCGGCTTCATTGTCTGAATTGAAAAGGGACCGGAGAGTTCTCCGGTCCCTTTTTACTTATCCCTTTCCCGGCAGGGGCGGCGCATGGAGAATCACCCGGCCAAGGCAGGCCAGAAACCGGCCGCTGCCGGAGCCCAGCACCACGTCGGCATCCGCCCGGGCCCGGTTCAGGGAGAAGAGATACACCATCCCCGCCGGGTCCTTGAAATACTGCTTGCACAGGATATCCCCATCCACGCAAAACACGCCCACGTCCCCCGCCTTGAGCGGGTCGTGGTTCACGTAGGCCACGGATCCGTCCTCGATCCAGGGGCTCATGGAGTCCCCCTGAATGCGCACGGCAAACTCCGCCCCCTGGGGCACGTCATCGGTAACCTGCACATAGTCAAAATCCTCCCCAAAGACCGGCGCGGCATAGCCGGCGGCGGCGGGACTGCGGTACAGGGGGATCACCCGGGGCTCCGCCTCGGTTTTTCCCGCCTCCAGATCGTCCCGATAGGCGCACAGCGCCTCCACCACGGAGCGCACCGTCTCCCGCCCCATGGGCGAGAGGCCGCGGTATTGGTCCAAAAGAGCCCGCTCGGTATGGGAGAGCACCTGACCGCCCGCCCGAAAGCTGTCCTGAAACAAGGTGTTGGGGTCCGTGTGCAGGCTGTCAAACAGCCGCAGCAGCACCGGCTCCTTGGGAAAGCTGATGCCAGTTTCATAATTCCCGATGGCGGAGGGGGAAACCCCCAGCCTGGCCGCCAGCTCCGCCCGGGAGAGCGCCAGACTCTCCCGCCGGTTTTGTATCCGCGCTCCAAAGCCCATGACCGTCACCCTTTCCATTTTGATCTGTCCTCTATCCTATCGTATTTTTTTGTACCTGTCAACCAAGGTGACAAGAAACTTGTAAAATCCCCCTTGACATAACAAGAATCCTGTGTTACAGTGATTGTATCAACAAGAAACTTGTGATCCACAGTGCAAAAAAGCGCCCGCGATTGCAGGCGCCCTTGTGCCTCTACTGCTCAAAAATGATGAATTGTTCAAAAAGGGAAGAACGAAGCCGTTCAGGGGGATTCGAACTTTCAACTCTCAAAGTGGTCGATTTTGACCATTTTTTCATTCTTGTCAGCGCAATCGCGCAAAGCTACTTTTGTTATTTTATATCAGATTGGAAATCAGGTCAACAGCATTTTCGAAATGTCGGCTTTGAATTTGAAAACTCAATTTAGTTTGCGCTAAACATTAGGTTGTGATTGTTTGAATACTGTGGTATGCTTTTGCCATTGAAGGGGTGATTATGATGGAACGCGAAAGCTCAGAAGATTTATTCACCCGTGTTGGCGAAGCTTTTGGGGAATTAGGGTCGGTCAAAAAGGCTGCAGATTACTGCCACATATCAGAGGTGAAGTGCCGTAGAATATTGATCACACTCGGGATGTGGAGCAGCCCCGCCAGTCGACAGGTTGCCGCGTTGAAGAATGCCGGTTTAAGCACAGTGCAAATCGCAGACCATCTGCACCTGACGGCAAAGGCAGTTGAGGCGTACCTTCCATATCAGTATGGCGCATACGGCG
>JAQVCU010000056.1 GCA_028689635.1 Oscillospiraceae bacterium | reverse complement strand
CGGGGCAGAGGATTACAACGCGCTTATAGAGGAGATTTTTTAACATGGGCAAGTTTAAGGATTCCCCGCTTACAAGGTTTATCACCCCGACCGCGCCAGCAGAACAGCCAGCGCCGCGCCCCACGATCGCGGAAACGCAACCCCCGCCACAGATGCACCGGAAGCCCCGGAAAATAGCGCCAGCGGAAACAGAGGAACGCGCCCGCCGCGCCGCCGCAAACGCCCGGTATTACAGCGATCCGGTAACGCCCCCGGATTTCCGCGCCGCCGAAGATCACGCCGACCCCCGAAGCCGCCGCGTACAGTTGCTTATGAAGCCGGGATTACACAGCGAACTAAAAGCCATAGCACACGCCACGGGGCAAAGCCTGAACCACCTTATAGAAACCGTACTTTTGCAATATGCCGCCGGACAGAGGGACACCGCCGACCATGAATAAACGCCAGCAGATCACGCCAGCGCCGGAGGGGTATAGCGGAATACAGACCGCCGAACTTTTGAACGTTTCATACATGACGCTTCATAACTGGATAAGGGCGGGGAAACTTGCCGCCCGGAAAGTCGGGAAAATATGGAGGATTGCACCGGATGAAATAGACCGGGTAAAGCGGGAGCGGCGAAAGTAACGCCGGGGCTTTTACGTCCTAAAATTACGATTATAGGACGTAGAAACCATAACCCCGCATTACAGACTATAACGGAGTATTACCACATGACAGACAAATATAAAAACATTCCCCCGGACATTCGGGAAGATATTGCCGCGCTGGGGGACGCTTTAATAGCCCTGCCCGCAGAGGAAAAACAGATTATCCGGCAATGTATAGAACAAGGGGGAACACCGCCCCCGACCCTTGCCGGACTGCTGGAGGCTACCCGCGCCGCAATGGAACAGCCGGAAGCGCAGAGCGCAATAGATGCCGCCTTGAAAGCCCCCCGGACGTTAATTTACACCCCCGGAGAAAACGCCCCGGACGTTAAGGGGATGGAAGATTTTGCCCGGATGCAATTAACGGTATTTAGCCTACTGGAAAGGGAAGCAAAAGCACGCATAGCCGCCGCGATCAGGGACAAAGACAGCCGGGACGAACTGAAACCAGCAGACCGCTATATATGGGGGACGCTATGGGCTATTTTGACGTTCCCCGGAGATTACACAGCGCGTATAGCGGAGGTATTTAAGATCACCCCGGCAGAAGCGGAAGCACTGAAAGCGGAAGCACTGAAAGCCAAAGCCATAGAAATACCCGTAGAGGATGAAACCGGGTATTTGCCGGGACTTGAACCAACAGAGGCAGAACGCGCCGCCAGCACCCCCGCAGTTTTATTTAACGCGGGAAAGTACCACATGGGGGAAAGATACCGCCTACCCGTTTCAAAGTTTGCACAATACGCGCACCAAATAGCAGTAGACGGGCAAACAACAGAAATAACAGTAGCACCCCGGCACAAATCGAAGTCGGAAACCATGATAACGGTAACGCTGGGAACGCCGACCGGAGTAACCACGGCGCGAAAGCTGGAAGTTTACGACAATTTAGTAGAGGCGGCAATAGGGAACATTTTAGACGATAACCCCGAACAGCCAGTTTTTACCGCCGCCAGCGTCTATAAACGGATGCGGGGAAATAAAAACGCAAAGCCGACCGCCGTAGCATTAGCCAAAGTGGAACAAAGCATAGTAAAACTTGCTACCACATGGACAGATATAGACTTTTCCGACCAACTGAAATTAAACGGGGACAGCCGGGAGGGACATTTACGGGGGATGCTTTTACAAGTTACAGGCGTAGAGCTTAAACCAAGCGCAAACGCCACCGGCTATAAAGGCTGGAGGATAAATTACCCGCCGTTGATTTACGCATATTCCAAGATGGTAAAGCAGATTTCTACCGTAGATTCTACCCTTTTGGATGTTGCCGCGATCAATAACACCCCGGAGGCAATGACCGCACAATTTTACTTGCTTCAACAGATTGAACGCATGAAGAAAAACCCCGCGACCAGCCGTAAAATAACCTATGATGCACTTTTTGAAACCACGGGGGACACCTTGCCGCTGGAAAAGACAGGAAGCGGACGCAAGGCGCGAACCATGCGACTAAAGGCGATCAGGGCAATACTTGACGCATTTATAGCAAAGGGGTATATAGCCGGGTACACGGAAACGCAGAAAGACCGAAAAAAAGACGGGGTAAATATCCATTTGCCGACAGCGGGGGCGATCACCGGAGGGGGCAAAAAATAGGGGAGTACCCCCCGATAAGTGGTAACAGACCCCCCGATAAACGGTAACAGACCCCCCGATAAACGGTAACAGACCCCCCGATAAGTGGTAACAATGGATTTTTTGTAATTCATTGATAGTCATATAGATAAATGCGTTTTTCGATACCCGGCATGTATTGCAGGTTTTACAGGTACTGCAATACACCGCACCGGGGCGGGGCTGTTTGAACACCCCGACCCCGGCGCTATATTAAAGAAAGAAAAGAAAGATTTATCACTGGAGAAACATAACGGACGGAGAGAAAGACAATGCAGAAAGCGGACAGCGCGTTAGACGCAATACCGACCCCGGCAGACCGGGACGCATGGTTAAAGCTAACGACCGCATACAAGGCGGCGGGCGGCGATTATGAACACTGGGACGCATGGAGCGCCAAAGGGGACAGCTATAACCAGCGGGCGAACCGGGACACATGGAAAAGCATAACACCGGACGGGGGAATAACGGAAGCGACATTATACGGGGCGGCGCGTGAAAACGGCTGGACAGATCAGGACGGCGGCGGGGACTGGCATACACATACACACAGCGCAAGCCGGGAAGCCCGGAAAGCCCCGGCGCGGAAGCCCGCACCGTTGACCCCGGCACAGGCGGCGAACGTTGAACAGTACATAGCACAGGCACAGGCGGGGCGCGATCAGATAGCCGCGTACTGTAAGGGGCGGGAATTCAATGACGAAACAATAGAGCGTTTCAAGCTGGGGTATGATGCCGCCGAAAAAAGGCTTGTTATCCCGTACCCCGGCGCGGCTTACTATGTTACCCGTAGCATGACAATAGCACCGAACGGGGAACGCAAAGACAAAGAGCCGCCGAAGTATAAATACCCGACAAAGGCGGCGGCGGGGGATAAGCCCGTTTTCAATTTGCCAGCCCTCACAGGCGGCGCGGAAGCCGTAGCGATCACAGAGGGACAAATAGACGCTATCACGCTGGAGCAATACGGGACGGCGGCAATAGCCGCGACAGAGCCGGACACCGTTTTAGCGGCGATTTACGCGGCAGGGGACGCGATCACGGCGCGGGCGTATCTTGTTATACCGGACGCGGACGCACCCGGCGCGGGCAAAGCTGAAAAAATGCGGGACGCATTGAACGCGGCAGGGCTGGCGGCGTATATATACCCGTTGCCGGGGGGTTACCATGACGCTAACGACATGGCAATAAAGGCGGGCGCGGATTTATGGGACTGGACACGCAACGCCGGGGGATTTATCGCAGAACGGAAACGCGCCGCCCTTGCGGAATATTGCAAGATCAGCGGAGCGGAACGGATGCCAGCTTTACGCGCTTTTATTGAACAGAGCGCCAGCCGCCCCGTTATTTCCACGGGCTACCCGACACTTGACCTTGAATTAGGGGACGGGGGAATAATTCCGGGGGGCTTGACCGCTGGACTTTACACGATAGGGGCTATTTCCTCACTGGGGAAAACAACTTTTGCGATGCAGATAGCGGACAGCATAGCCGCCAGCGGGCGGGATGTTTTAGTTATCGCCCTTGAAATGTCAGCTTTTGAACTCATGGCAAAGAGTATATCACGCTTGACAGTGGACACGGCGGGCGCGGACAGCGAACGGAAAACGGTACAGGGCATTTTACAGGGGACGCGATATCCGAAATACAGCCCGGAGGAAGCCCGCACCATACAGGAAGCCGAAGCCCGCTATACAGCCATTGCAAAGCACGTTTTCATAGTGGAGGGCATAGGGACAATAGGGGCGGCACAGATTCGGGAAACCGTAAAGTGGCACTATCAGACCACGGGACGCGCCCCGGTTGTCATTGTGGACTATTTGCAGATTTTAGCACCCGCAGACCCCCGCGCCACGGACAAAGCGAACACGGACGCGGCAGTATTGGAAATGAAGCGTATAAGCCGGGATTACAGTATTCCGGTTGTCTGTATATCCTCATTCAACCGGAGCAATTACGCAAACCGCGTTAGCATGGAGGCACTAAAGGAAAGCGGCGCTATTGAGTATTCAAGCGATGTTGTTATAGGCTTGCAACTGGAGGGGGCGGGGACAAAAGATTTTGACGTAGACGCGGCGAAGTCGGCAGAACCCCGGAAAATTGAAGCCGTGATACTGAAAAACCGGAGCGGAAAGACAGGGCAGACAATCCCGTTTGAATATGAAGCCCGGTTTAACCTATTCCGGGACGTGAAGCAGGGACACCGATTTAGCCCGGAGGATGCGGGCGCGATCAGGGCGGGAAACCTTGCCGACATTGCCAAAGGGAAGCGCAGATTATGACCGCCGACGACGTTGGAAAAATGACATTTCCGCACCGCCCCCGCTTCACGCTGGAAACCTTAAAACAAGTAAGGATTGCCACCGGGGACGGGGAAAGCACGATAGCGGCATACACATACACACATGGCGGGCAGACGTTCACCCGATACGAGGACATAGAGGGCTTGACACATGCCGAACGGGAAGCCGCGTTAGCTTTCATGCTGAAATACAGCAAGGGGCAGACGATAGACCGCAAGGGGAAACCACGGGGCAGGGCAGTAACCGGGACGCGACCGTACACAGCCCGCCAGCAGACCGCGCCCCCGCCGCTTGACCTTGAAAAAGTAGAGTTTGAACCAGTGGACATAGACAGCTTGACGGAAACAGACCCCGCCGCCCTGCTGGATGCCGGGAGCGATCAAAGCGCCCCGGACGGCGCGGGAGCTGAATAACGGCACGTTACAGAGCTGGGGAGCGTAGCACCGTAGAAACGGAGGATAACGGCGGCGAAAAGGTACTACCCCGGAGGCGATCAGGCAGACGGCGCGGGAAGCAGTAGAGCAGTTTAGCACAGTTGCTTGTATTGTCTAAAATCCATATTTTCTTGAAAAAGAAGACGGGAAAACGCTTGCAAAATATAACTTATGGGCTATATTAAAGACAGACAGCAAAGGACACCGCAGACGATGAAACAGCCGATAGCCAAGAAAAAACACTTTCGTATGTTGCCCGCCGTAAAAGACTTTATGCGCGATCAGGACGGGGACGCGAAAAAGGAATTAAACGGAATTGTGTTAAAGCTGGAAGCCGAGGGCGTTTTAACAATGCCTTACGGGGAAAAGCTGGACGGTGAAAATCTGTTTGCAATCCGCGTAATACAGGCGGCAAATATCCGCGTTTTCTATGTATACGGGATGCAAGATATTGTTTTCGGGATTCATGCTTACACCAAGAAAACGCAGGATATACCGGAAAAAGAGAAACAGCAAGCCCGCAGAATAGTAAAACAGCTTGTAACCGGAGGACTGGTAAAATGAAAAAAGATCATGCCGAATATTTGACGGATGAACAAATCGCCGCAGACGTTGCCCAACTCAAAAAGGACATAGACGCGGGGAAAATTTCCGAGGATGAAGCAGAGCGGGACGCTTATTTTAATGACCCGGCGAACGCCGACGAAATAGACGCGATGTTTGCAAGGATGGAACTTGTAGAGGCGATGTACAAAGCCCGCCACGAAGCCGGACTAACCCAAAAGGAAATAGCCGACAGACTGGGGACAAAACAAGCCTATATTGCCGCGCTGGAGCGGGGAAGAAAAAACGTTACCTTTTCCACGCTGGCAAGATACGCGGCGGCTTGCGGAAAGAAAGTAGCCGTTACCCTGCTGTAATGGCAGAATAAACGCCGACCGGGGGAAACCCCGGTTTTTTTATGCCGTATTTCCGACTTTTCCACCCCTAAAAAAGCCCCGCACCGTTTCAAAGGGGGGTACACAATGCGGACACCCTCACGAAAAACGCACAGGAACAAACGCAGAGCCGGGGAAAGCGCCGGACGCGGTAAACGGACGGGAAAAGGATAAACCCCCGTCAAAAGCCACGGAAACGGCACTATTTGCCGTTTTGACAAACTGCCCGTAATGGAAACCACGGAGGGCAGACGATGACAAAGACCGGAAACAAGGCGCTTTTCTTTTTGGAGGCGCTTATAGCGATGACCCCGGACGAACTGGGGCGCGTCAATTCCGCGATCAGGGCGGCGGCAGATCACACGGGGAACACCTTGCCAAGCGGGGCAAACGTAGTAATAGCGGAGGGCATAGCAGACCCGGAAATAGCCGCGATGCTGGAGCAATACGAACAGCGGCGGCGGGAGGGCTGGAGCAGGGCGGGACGGGGATTTTTTTACCCGCACCCGCAGACCCCCGCACTACCCCCGGACACAGCACCCCGGACGGATGCAAGCGCAGACGCAGACCCCCACGGCGGCGGGATTCAGTAAAAACAGATCACCCGCGCCGCCTTGAATTTCCCCCGGAATGGGGTATCAGCAATTTTGCGCAGACCCCCCACAACAGGAAAAAACGCAGAAAAGCGGATTTATATACACATAACAGCTTGACAATGCCGAAAGCGGGGATATATTAAAAACGTTCCCGATAGCACGGGAGCAGGGCTTTAATCTCATTCCGGGAGTAGTTCCCCGGACAAATCCGCAGAAGCGGAGAGCCTACCAAAGAGAATAGTTTTTTATATGGGCATTTGCCGCCCGCGTGAAGCAGGGATTAACTACCCCGGCAAGGTGTGCTATCACCGACCGCGAGCGGCTTTTTTATGCCCGGAAAGGCGCGGTATCATGAATACCACCCCCGCAACGCTGGCGGCTAATGCCGTCACAATCGCCAACGGCAGAGCCGTTACAACTTCCCTTGAAATTGCCCGGACGTTTCACAAGGAACACAGAGTAGTTTTAATGCGGATTCGCCGCCTTGAAATTCCCCCGGAATGGGGTATGCACAATTTTATGCAGACCACCCACCGCGACCCGCAGAACGGGCAGGAATACCCGATGTACTATGTAACGCGGGACGGCTTTACCCTGCTGGCGATGGGATTCACCGGGGCGGCGGCAATGGGTTTTAAGATTGCCTATATTGAAGCCTTTAACGCGATGGAAAAGACCTTGCAGGGGCAGGGGGACGCGACCGGGGCGGCAATCGCGGTACTTACCGCCACCGTGAAAGAGTTATCCCGCCGGGTTGCCTTGCTTGCCGGAGAACCCGCCGCCCGCATAGAGGCGAAAGCGGACACCCCCAACCGTGAACAGGAAAACGCGGAACGCCTGAAGCGCTGGCGATTCGTCACCGTAGAGGATTGCCGCCGCATTATTAGGGCGATGGATGCCCGCCGCAAGGTTGCCGACATAACCAAGCGGAAAGCGGTTGCAACCCTTGAAAAGCTGGGATGCACCCCGGAGAAAGCCCAAAAGCTGGCACAGACGATTAACGCAAAGTAACCACAGGGAGAATATAGACCATGAACCGCAAACCGAACACCGCCGCCAAAAAATCAACCCGGCACATTGCCGAAGATCAGAACGCCCCGGAGTATAGCGCCGCCGACGTTGAAAAGATCATTTCCGCAGTTATGCGGGAGGTTGTAAAGGAAGCAGAGGGGTATATTACCAATTCGGAAATACTTGTTTCTTTCCTTGCCTCCTTTGCAGATATTTTACATTCAAGCGAGGGGGAATATCTTATAGACGAAACCGCCCGCCGCGATGAATTACCGCCCACGAACTGGGACAGCTTCACCGATACCGAAATTACCCGCGCCGTTGAATTGATGATAGCGCCGGGGGATTTAGCAATCAGGGGGGCGGCGATTGCCATTTTCCGCGCTTTCAGCTATACCCCGGAGGATATACGGGAGCAACTGAACGCCGGGGAGTATTTCAACGCCGGGGCAGTTTTCGCCGGACTTGACAGCGAACGCCCCGCGATCATGTACCCCGCTGGGGAATAGTCGGACGGGCAGGAGGTCAGACCACAGGGACGCGGCGGGGGAGGGACAAGCCCCCCGCCATTTTTAGAACCTCACCAAAAACCACGCGCCGGGGACTGGATGCCCGCCAGTTACACCGGCTTTTTGTTGTCTTTTGTTGACTTGAAAACTAATTTGCGGGCATTCCATGAAGCAATTAAAACGCGATGTAACAAGCGCAAAGACAGCATATTACATCATATAAGACCCGCAAAGTAGACCGAAAGCTTCAGAACTTTACGCCGGAGGGCTTGCAGACCGCCCCCGGACGCGCCTATACACATAAGCACATACACACAGCGAACGCCCCGCGCCCGGAAGCCGCCGCCGCCCTATTTATGCAGATTCGTACAGGGGACGCGCCGCCCCCCCGCCCGGATGGCCAGCTTTCAGCATTTCCGCACCTTTTGAGCGTAAAACGCCCTTTTTATGGAGAGCCGCCCGGAATGGTTGACCGCTTGCGATTATGTAGAGTTTAACGCGGCGTTACAATCCATGTTGACGCACCCGGCATATATACGGGGCGTTACCGGATATAACGCAGATTGACAATTTATATATTTTAGGCGGGCGCGTTATTCGGACGCACCCCCGACAGGCAAACGGACACAGAAAGGACGTTTTCAAATGCCGGAGTACATTCAAATGCCGGAGTACATGAAGCTAAAAGCAGTTGCCGCCGCGCTGGGTGTCAGCGTAAAGACCCTTTACACCTTGCGGGATAGGGGGCTTGTTTTTACGAAAATCGGAGGAGCTACCCGGATTTCACGGGACGAACTGGAACGCTTTTTAGCGGCGAACCGGGACGGCGCGGACACAGCAAAAGCCAGCCGCGCACTTGCCACGGCGAACGGTTGCACAGTGGAGGGCTAAACGTATGGCGAACTTTGACAAACACCAAAGCCGGGACAGCCGGGGACGCTGGATAAAGGGAAGCGCGTTACATAGGGCTTTCCACCGTTTCCACAAATTCACCGCCCGCCACGTTTTCAGGGGGGATAGCACCGCGCCAGCCGTAGCACCGCAGGGGAACGCCGCCAGCGATAAAGGCAAGGCAAAAGCCAACCCGTACACGCTGGAGCTGGAACGCCTGAAGCGCAAATACCCCGAACTTGCCACGCAGATAGAGCGGCAGACCGCCGAACTTGAACAAGTGGAAAAGCAACGCGCCGCCCTTATTGCCGCGATCCGGGACGAAATAAAACGCCTTGCGGACTGGATAGAGCCGGACGAAACGGGCAAATTTCCCCGTAGCATTATAAAGCACATACGGCGGGAGCTGGACAGATACGAAAGAGTTTTGCAGACGGCAGACCCGGACACCCCGCGCCGCCGTACATGGGAAGCCCGCATACCCGCATACGGTGTAATAATCCGGGGCGATGCGGAACAGCTTGCCGCGTTTATCCAACTATTAGGGGCGGCGGGGGTATTGTGATGCGGATTATACGGGACACGCGGGAGCAGAACCCGTATTTATTCCGGGGCTACCCCGTAGAACTCACAGCCGGAACACTGAACACCGGGGACTATTCAGTACCCGGCTTTTGCGATGCCGTAGCCGTAGAGCGTAAAGAACTGGGGGACTTGCTGGGATGCCTCACACATGACCGCGACCGCTTCACGCGGGAACTGGAACGCTTGCGGGGCTATCAGAGCGCCGCGCTTTTAGTGGAGGCGAGTTATACCACGATCAGCGCCGGGGCATACCGTAGCCGCATGACCCCGGACGCGGCAGTACAAAGCCTTGTTTCAATTATGCAACAATACCGGATGCCCGTTTTTTTTGCCGAAAACCGGAGCGCCGGGGAAAGGTTTATTTATGACTTTTTGCGACACTTTACCCGCCACGCCTTACAGCGTTACAAGGCTATCACGGCGGCAGGGGACACACAGACACAGACGGAAGCGGGGCGGCATGAATAAAGCGGAAGCCGTTTCCTTTTTGCAGACGATCACCCGCCCGACCCTAACCACGGAACAGGCGCGGGGGATAGCCGACCGCTTGCGGAAATACGGGGGCGAACACAAACCACGGCAGAACGCCACAGGAAAGCGCAGAAACAGGGGCAGGGCGCGGGGGGCGAAAAATGCGGAGTATTGAAAGCAGACTTTCAACGCTTGAACAGGCGGCGCGGGAGATAAAGACCGCCAGCCCGAAAACCCCTTGTATTTGCCCTTTTGGAGAACGAAGCGTTTATTTCATTGTGGAGGGCATGACGGAAGCGGAAGCCGCGAAACGCTACCCCGATAACCGGAAGCATTGCCGGAGATGCGGCGGGCTTAATATCGCCGTAAACGTAGACGCGACAGACATGGACGTATAGCAATGGCAGACAAAGACGAAAAAACAGGGCGTTTCACCGCTGGAAACAAGGCGGCAAAGGGAAACCCATACACACGCAAGGCGGCGGCGATGCGGAAAGCCCTTTATAACAGCGTCAGCGCCGAAGATATACGCCGTATTGTTGAAACCCTGAAAGAACAGGCGATAGCCGGGGACTTGAAAGCCATTACCCTACTTTTTGACCGGATTTTAGGGGCGGCACAAACGGGGATAGATTTACTTGAACGGCTGGAAAAGCTGGAAGCCCTTTTAGATGATGCAGACAGCAAAGCGGAAGCAGAACGCGGGAAAAGTGAAGCATGAAAAGTATTGAAGCCAGCATAAAAGCACTTGAAAAACGGGCAAAGGCACACACAGGGGGCGGGGACTATTGCCGGAAACATTTACCGCTACCCGTTTTAGTTTTCAGCGGGGAGGATAAAGAAAAGAAACTCAAGGAAACGCCGGGGGACTTTTGCGAAATATGCGGGAAACCGTTTGCGCCCGGAGTAATACGCCCCGTTATTGTTTTTGAAGACACCACACGCCCCGACCCGACCGAACGCCAGCCGTAGCACCGCAGGGGAACGCTTGCAGATCAAAACAACGGACGCGCCCCGGCTTTTCGGCGTTACCCGGCAGACGTTAAGCACATGGGCGCGGAGGCTTGCCAAAGTACCGAAAACCGCCCTTGTTACCCTGCTGGAGCTGGAAAACAAAGCACACGAACAGGAACGCACCGCAATGCAGAGGGCAGAGGAACGCCGCGCCGCGATCAGCGAAACCGTAGCACGTATAAACGCCGGGGACTTTGACCCGCTGGGGACGGAAGCACCGAAGCAGGGCAGACCCCGCAAGGGCAGGGAATAGAGCCGGGAACGGGCATACACATACACACGGACACATACACATACGCCGCCGCCCGTTATGAATTTACATAAAAAGTAATGATAACGGCTTGACTTACACAAAAAACGCTGTATATTTTTTGATATACACACAAAAGGAGCGGAAACAATGGAAAACGGCTTGCAGATCACAGCGGCGGGGATTCAAGCCCCGATACAGACAGGGACAGCGATAACGGAGGAACTGGGGCGGCAATTTGTCGGCTTTATTGATGCCGCGCCGCAAAGCGTGAACACATACCGCGCCAGTATTCGCCGGATGATAGAACATTTCAAAGCCGCCGCGATCACGCGCCCGACCCGCGCCAATATGCTACAATACCGGGACACACTGAAAGCGCAATACAAGCCCGCAAGCGTAGCGCTTCACATGACCGCCGCCCGGTTGTTTTTCCGCTGGACAGCACAGCAGGGGTATTACCCGAACATTGCCGACCATGTAAAGGGGGCAAAGCTGGACAGGGGACACAAAAAAGACTATCTAACCAGCGGACAGGTTAAAGCAGTATTTCAAACCGCCGACCGCGCCACCCTCACAGGCAAGCGGGATTATGCTATAATTGCCCTCATGGTAACGGGGGGTATTCGCTGTATTGAAGCCAGCCGCGCCAACATTGAAGATTTACGGACGGCGGGGGACAGCGCCGCGCTTTACATTCAGGGCAAGGGCAAGGAAGAAAAAGCGGACTATGTAAAACTTGCCGCCCCGGTGGAAAAGGCAATCCGGGACTATTTGCGGGCGCGGGGAGAAACGGACGGAAGCGCCCCGCTTTTCGCCAGCGACAGCAATAACAGCAAGGGGGCGCGGATTACCCCCCGGAGCATTAGCCGCCTTGTAAAATGCCACATGACAGAAGCCGGGTACAATTCCGACCGCCTTACAGCGCACAGCTTGCGGCATACCGCCGCGACCCTGAACTTGCTAAACGGGGGAACGCCGGAGGAAACGCAACAGCTTTTAAGACACACGAACATAAACACCACGCTAATTTATTGTCATGCGCTGGAGCGGGCAAAAAACAACAGCGAAAGCCGTATAGCCGCCGCCGTCTTTTAATGGAAGCACACATACACATACACATACACATAACCAAAGGAAAACCGGACAGATGCGTATAATAGCCATAGCACAGCAAAAGGGCGGGACGGGGAAAAGCACCACCGCGCAAGCGATAGGCGCGGGGCTATCTCACCGGGGACAGCGCGTTTTATTCGTTGACCTTGACCCGCAGGGAAATTTAACCTATGTACTGGGGGCAGATCAGAGCAAAGCCACCGCGTTAGACGTTCTCACGGGCAAAGTAACAGCGTACAAAGCCGCGCAAGCCATGAACGCCGGGGAACTGCCCGGAATGACGGCGGCGGCAGTTATACCCGGAAGCCCGTACCTTGCCGGGGCAGATGCCACAATCACGGGAACGGGGCGGGAATACCGTTTAGCGGAAGCCCTGAAAACAGTAACCGGGGCTTTTGATGTTTGTATTGTGGACACCCCGCCAGCGCTGGGGATTCTCACAGTAAACGCCCTTACCGCCGCCGATGATGTAATTATACCTTGCCTTGCCGATGTTTTCAGTATTCAGGCACTGGGGCAAATTGCCGACACCGTAGCCGGAATAAAAGCGAACTGTAACCCCCGCTTGAAAATATCCGGGATTCTTTTAACTCGATACACCCCCCGGCAGAACCTAACGAAAGACACCGCCGACATTTTAGGCGATGCCGCCCGGAAAATCGGGACGCGCCTATTTAATACCCGGATTCGGGAAACCGTATCTTTAAGGGAAGCGCAAGCAATGGGAAAAGACATTTTCAGTTATAACCCCCGGAGCGCCGGGGCAGAGGATTACAACGCGCTTATAGAGGAGATTTTTTAACATGGGCAAGTTTAAGGATTCCCCGCTTACAAGGTTTATCACCCCGACCGCGCCAGCAGAACAGCCAGCGCCGCGCCCCACGAACGCGGAAACGCAACCCCCGCCACAG
>JAQVCU010000055.1 GCA_028689635.1 Oscillospiraceae bacterium | reverse complement strand
CACCGAGTTTTCTTCCAGGTTGAGGGCCATGCCGTATTCTCCGTTGGAGAACTCCACCAGCTCGTTAGCCATACATGTTTCCAGGCCGTAGGCCCGGGCGATCCCGTCGCCGATCTGGATGATGGTGCCGGTCTCGCTCTGCTCCAGTTTGGAATCGTAGTTTTTGATCTGCGCCTTGATGATCTGTGAAATATCTTCAGGTTTTAATTGCATAGTCTCACCAACTTTCTTGTTTTACTGCCCTGGGGATCAGGCGATGATCCCCAGCAAACTGGAGCGGATGCCGTCCAGTTTCCCGCGGATGGTGCCGTCTATCTGGCTGCCCTGCATCTCCAGGCGGATACCGCCCATGACGGAGGGCTCCACCCGATTGTGCAGCAGGACCGTTTTGCCGGTCACCGCCTGCAGCTTATCGCAAAGCTTCTGCGACAGCGCCTGCGAAAGCGGCACAGCCGTGATGGCCGTGATCTCCTCAATGTTGTGCGCCGCGTTGTAGCAGCTGCGGTATTCCTTTGCACAGTGGGAGAATTCCCGCATCAGGCCCTTTTCGGTCATGACCTTCAGGAAGTTGAGCAGATAGGGCTCGATCTTCCCGCCCAGGCTTTCGTCCAAAATGGCCAGCCTGTCCTCTTTTTTGAGGCTGGGCGTGCTGAGAAGCCCCACAAAGCCGGGATTCTCGGAAAAAACGCCGTCCAGGACCGCGGTCTGTTCCAGAATCTCCTCTGTCAGGGATTCCTCCGCTGCCAGCTCGTAGAGGGTGCCGCCATACAGCTTTCCAATCTCTGTCATGACGCATCACCCACGTTGCTGATAAATTCCTCGATCAGCGCCTCGTGGTCTTTGGCGGAGATCTCGCGCTCAACGACTTTGGAAGCGATATCCACGGCGATGCCGGAAATATCGTTCTTCACCTCGTTGATGGCTTTTTTCTTCTCCTGGGCAATATCCGCCTGGGCTTTTTCTTTCAAAAAGGCCGCCTGGCGCTGGGCTTCGCCCACGATCTCGTCGCCGCGCTGCTGGGCCTTTTGGGTAGCCGTACGGACGATCTCGCCTGCTTCCTCCTTGGCGGAGGAGAGACGCGCCTCGTATTCTTCCTTCATGGCCTTGGCCTCGGTCTCGGCGGTCTCGGCGGAGGAATACATTTTGCCGATCTCTTCCTCTCTCTTGGCCAAAACGGCCTTGATGGGCTTAAAGAGGAACTTCTTCATCAGCAAAAAGATGATCAGCAGATTTCCCCATTGCATGACCATCGTCCAGGGGACAAGGGATACAAAATCCAAAGTATCTGACATAAAGAGCCTCCTTTCTTCCTCATTTGGCGGTTATTCCAAGCGGGATTCAGGAGATCTTGCCGATAAAGGGGTTAACGAACAGCAGGATCAGCGCGACGATGAAGCCGTAAATACCGGTGGTCTCGGCAACGGCGCAGCCCAGCAGCATGGTGCTGGTGACAGAGCCTTTGCACTCGGGCTGACGTCCGATGGCTTCGCAGGCTTTACCGACGGCGTAACCTTCACCGATACCAGGGCCGATACCGGCGATCATGGCAAGGCCGGCGCCGATGGCCGAACATCCTAAAACAATGGCTTTTTCCAACATATTTGTGTCCTCCTACGAAAATAATATTTTTTATCATGGGTGCCCCTGCCAGCGTTTATTCTCCCGTATCCGCCGCCGAAGAGATGTACATCATGGTCAGCATACAGAAGATAAAGGCCTGCAGGAAGCTGGAAAACAGGTCAAAATACAGGGACAGGAACGCTGGGATACCCAGCTGGAACAGCGGGATGGAACCGATGGCGCCGGGGATCCAGCCCAGGATAATATGGCTCAGGGCCGCCAGGGCGCTGTACAGCAGCCCCATGATCACGGTGCCGGAAGCGATGTTGCCAAAATGACGGAACGCCATGGAGACAGGGGTCGCCACCTCGCTGATGATATTGAAGGGCGTCAGCACGACGATGGGCTCCGTGTAGCCTTTAAAATAGCCCAGCACGCCGTTGGCCTTCACCTTGTTATAGGTGATCAGGACAAACACCAAAAGCGCCCAACTGATCTCCGTGCTCAGATCCGCCGTAGGGGAATAGGCCCCGGTAAGGCCTGAAAGGCTGGAAAACAGCGAGAGCGAGAACAGAGCCGCGATAAACGGAACGAAGGCCCCGAACTGCTTGCCCATATTCTCTTCCACAAAATTGTAGGCCGTTTTGTACAAAAACTCCGCCACGATCTGGCGTTTGCTGGTGGGCTTCACCTTCAGGTCATGGGTCAGCCAGATGCAAAGCGCCGTCAGGATCGCCATAATGATCCAGGTGTTGACCACCGTTTCCGTGATGGGGATCCCGCCCAGGATCGGGATGGTGTAATAGATCTTAGCGCCGGTAACTTCAAATCCTCCCATTTACGGATTTTCCTCCTTTCCCCCGGAACGGGAATTTTTGAGTCCAAGGAAAAATATCGTTATGCGGGGAAAAAGCATCTCAAGCAAAACGGCGACGCCGTTGAACATCGACAGCCGAAACCCCACAAAACAGACCACCAGCATCAGCAGCATCCTCACACTGTAGGAAAACTGCATCCGCATCTTCATCCTTGCCTGATCTTCCTCCTGGGTGGCCCGCTGCACCGTTAGCCCCAGCAGAAAAAAATTCAGGATCGCCACGGCGCCCCCCATGAGAGAGCCCCACAGCACCGGCAGGTCAAACCTGCCCAGCAGTGCGAACACCGCAAGCATCACCGCCGTCAAGATTCCGGTGCCCTCCGCAATGTGGAGGGTCTCTTTCCTGACTGCGGGAGAAATCTTCGCCAAGCGATTCACCCTTTCTTGCCTGTTCTGCGGCAAAAAGCATTATGATTTCCCGTCCCGGTCCCGCCGGGACGCCTCCCGGTTAACGTAGCGGACAAACCCCATAAAGCCGCTGACCGCCCCGCCCAGGCCAAGCACAAAGCCCACCAGGACCACCCATCCGCCCAGGCCAAAGCGGCTTTGCAGCCACACTGCCCCCCATATGCAAAGCACCAAGGGCGCCGCCACGGAGAGCCCCACCTGGGTGAGGAAAGTGATGTTTTTTAAAATATGGAACCAGGGTTTTCCTTCCATGAAAACCTCCCTGTCAAAATGGGCAAAAAATATCGCTCCGACACACGGCGACCTTGCCGCGGCAGAGCTATCTCCATTGCTCCATTTTTATGCCTTTGATTGTATCATATCCATCGCGGGATAACAATATATAAATATGTATAAAATTTTTGTTTTGCTGAAAAAAATATGAAAATAATTTTTTTTCGTCCCGTTCCTGCACCCGGCTTCCCCGAAGAACAAAATCGGTGAAACCCCGTATATTTTCGTCAATTTTTTGTCAGTTTGAACTTGTTTTTTCGTTAACAATTCTCCATTTTTGCCGGAGAATCAAAGCGGGGAAAAGCGGATAAAAACCACGGCCGCCTCCGTCATTCTTTGCAAAACGCCGGTTTTTTTTCTCGGCTTTTATGAAAATAGAACATTTACCTCCGTCGATCCCCCGCAAAACAGAGTCTCAAAACGCGCATATTTATTCTAATTTTACGAATATATATTGATTTGTTCCGGACTCTGCCGCGAAAAATTGAATTTTCCGCGTCGGAATCCTGCAAATATTTTACAATTTTGGTGTACTCCAAACAGTATTTTTGCAATCATGATTGACAATATGTATAAAAAATTGCCGTCGCCGCAGATTTTTGACAGCGGCGGCGGCAAAAAACGATCCGATCCCAAGGGGCCTATCGGCCGGCAGGGCACACTCCGGTGGAGTTCCCGGGGATAAACCGCGGCGCCAGCTTGACGATGTTGCTTCTGAGCTGCTCCCCCCGGAGCTGGCTCATCATCATCTCCACCGCGCAGGCGGCGATCTCCTCCACCGGCTGCTCCACCGTGGTGAGCTGATAATCATAATCTTTAAAAAGCGGGATGTTGTCAAAGCCCATGACGGAAACATCTGCCGGCACTTCATATCCGCGTCGGCGCAGGGCGTCGATGGCCCCCATGGCCACGCTGTCACAGCAGGCAAAAATCGCCGTCGGCATCCTGCCGCTGCTGTGCCAGAGCTTTGCCGTGCGGTACCCCAGGGAGTATTCGTAGCTTCCGCCCTGCTCTTCCGCATACAGCGAAAGGCCGGCTTTGGCCAGCGTATCGCATAGCCCCGCCCGGCGCTCCCGGCAGCAGAGCATATCCGGCCCGTCGATGTAGCCGATCTTGGTGTGCCCCAGGGAAAGCAGATGCTCCGCGGCGATGACGCCGCCCTGGTAGTCGTCCACCTCGATATAGGGCGGCAGGACGTTGTCCATCTGCCGGTCCAGCACCAAAATGGGCTGCCCGTAGCGCCGCAGCTTTTCCAGGGCTTTGGTCTCCAGCGCCGGTGTGATGATAAAGTAGCCGTCCACCCGCAGCTCGTCCAGAATATACCGGTTGGCGCCCTCCTGCACGATGTCCTCAAACATCAAAAACGTGATCAGGTACCCCCGCTCCAGCAGATGGTTTTTCAGCGCCGTAATCACTTTGTTGCTGTAAGTGTTGGTCAGGTCGGAAAGCACCACACCGATCAGGCCGGTCCGGCCCATCACCAGGCTGCGTGCCGCCGCATTGGGCGTATACCCCAGCTCCTGGATGGCTTTGAGCACCTTTTGACGGTTGATTTCCTTCACATGCCCGGAATGGTTGATCACGCGGGATACCGTCACCGTGGACAGCCCGCAGTGCTTTGCCACATCCAAAATACTCACCGACACAGCCGTTTCCTCCCTTTCTTCCCTGCGGCGCAGGCTTCATGAGATTATCATACGATATTTTTGCCTGGAAAGCAACCTTTCCCGCCCCGGAGCCGGCCGGCCGCCGCGCTTTTTTGCAGGCAAAGCAAGAGCCCGCCCGAAAAAGCCGGGCAGGCTCTTGGAACGCAGCATTTTGCGCGGTTGGATACGTGTCCCTGTCTTTCATGACCCCTGCAAAATGCGGAAATCATCGGGGTTTCAGCGGGCCTGCTGCCGGACGCCGGCGCGGGCCATCAGTTCACGGACGCGTTTGCAGCACAGATCCATGAACATCTCGGGGTCTGCGTGAACCTTGTCCCCGCTGATCTCGATGCTGCAGTAGCGGTCGTAGCCCTTGCGCTCGATCATGGCGAACAGCTCCTCAAAGGGGATGAGGCCGTCGCCGGGGATCAGGTGGGCATTGCTGACGCCGTCGCTGTCGGTCAGATGGATGTGGCCCATCTTCTCGCCCAGCCGGTCAAAATAGTTGGAGAAGGACTCTTTCATCACAAAGGGGTTGACCATGTCCATCATGCCGTACAGCCGGGAGGAAGGGACGTCCTTGAGCAGGCGCTGCAGGTCGTCCGATTTGGTCAGGATCAGGCTTTCGATGGGGCACAAGGTCTCCATCACCACGTCCACGCCCACCTTTTCAGCGTGCTCGCAGACGGGGGCCAGCGTCTCGCAGAGATGTTTCCAGTCCTCCGCCTCGCTGCCCTCGTAGCCGGGGTCGCCAGGGGTGATCTGGATCAGGCGGGCCCCGATGGCCTTGGCCACGTCCAGGGACAGCTTGTAATATTCAATGGTATCCTTGCGCTCCTTTTCCGACTGGGAGCAGAGGCTGTAAGGATAAACGCAGTTTTCCGGCGTGTAGGCACAGATCTCCAGGCCGGTATCCTTGGCCATGCGGTTGATGTGGGCCACCATTTTGTCGTCGCAGTCAAACGCATAGGCGTGGGGCCGGGCACCCCAGACCTCGATCCCGTTCATCCCCAGTTTTTCGGCCTCCAAAAAGACCTTGTCCAGGGAATAACGGCCGTACGCCATGGACAAAAACGATAATTTCATACGACACCTCATTTCAAATAAGTGGGATCCGCCCCAAAACGAGGCGGCGTGCGCTTAACCTTTTACGCCGCCGGCTGTCATACCGCGGACAAACTGTTTTTGGAAGGTGATGAACAGCACGATGACGGGGACGGCCGCCAGGACCAGGCCGGCGATCATGGAGCCCCAGTCGGTGGACAGGGTGCCCTTCAGGGTGGAAAGGCCCAGGGGGATGGTGCGGATGCTGTTGTCAGAAGTGAAGATCATGGCCATCATGAATTCGTTCCAGAAGTTCATCACCGCCAGCAGCGCCGCGGAAGCCAGGATCGGTTTGGAAACCGGCAGGGTAATCTGGGTGAAGATCCGGAAGGTGGTGCAGCCGTCGATGACGGCGGCCTCTTCGATATCCTTGGGGAAATCCAGCAGGTACGCCCGGATCAGGAAGGTGGTAAAGGGGATGTTGAAGGCCACATAAGGGACGATCATGGCCAGATAGGTATTGTAGATGCCCAGGGCGGAAAGGATGCGGTACAGGGGGACGATGGCCACCTGGGGCGCCAGCAGCAGGCCCGCCAGCACGATCATAAACAGGACGTTTCGCCCTTTAAACTGGAACCTGCTCAGCCCAAAGGCACAGGCAGAGCTCAGGGAAAGGCTTAAAAAGGTGGAGCTTAAGGTAACCAGCAGGCTGTTTCCGAAGAAGCGCCCGACGCCCACCTTCCAGGCCGTGATAAAGTTTTCAAATTTCCATTCCTGGGGGAGGCCCACCGGGTTGTTGTAAAGCTCCGCGTTCCCTTTAAAGCCGGTCACGACCATCCAGTAGAACGGCACGATGATGATGACCGCCATCAGGATGAGGAAGATCCAGATCAAGGCGTGAAGGGCTTTTGCTTTGACAGAAGTTGTCTTCATTGTTCTCTCCTCCTCCTTTATTCTTTCCCGGAACGGGATACCTTCATCTGCAGCAGGGAAAGCAGGAAGGTGATGACAAACAGCACGACGGCGATGGTGCAGGCGTAGCCCATTTCATCGGCCCGGAAAGCGGATTTATAAATATAGCCTGCCAGCACCTCGGAGGAGTATCCGGGGCCGCCGCGGGTCATAATATAGACCTCGTCAAAAAGCTTAAAGGATCCGACCACGCAGACGATGGTGTCCACCAGGATCATCTCTTTGATGTTGGGGACGGTCACGTGCCAAAAGATCTGGATCTGGTTGGCACCGTCGATGACCGCCGCCTCGTTGAGCTCGTCCGGGATCTTTTGCATTCCGATGATCAGCAGCATAGCCATGTAGCCGAACCACATCCACTGAGATACCGCGATGACGCCGTAAATGGCGGATTCGGGCGAGCCGAGGATATCCAGGGTGGTGGTATCCATGCCGGTAAGCAGATGGACCAGATTGTTAAAGGGCCCCACGTTGGGGTTGTAGAACAGATAGAACAAAAGGCCCACAACGGTCATGGACATGATGGAAGGGATAAAAAACAGAGTGCGGAAAAACGGGGATTTTTTGCGCATATACTGGCTCTCCAGAATGGCGGCCACCACAAGGCCAAAAGCCACCTGGCCCACCAGGGAGATCAGCGCGTAAACGGTGTTGTTTTTCAGGCAGATCCAGAACGTCTCGTCCTGGAACAGACGGACATAATAATCGAGCCCCACCCAGTTCATTCCCGATGTATAGGCGTTCCACTGGAACATGCTCCAGAAAAAGTTCAGGATAATGGGGACGTAAACAAACACCAGCAGGATCAGCAGCGCTGGGAATATGTACAGAAACGGCGTGATCTTCTTTGCATGCAAGATGCGGTTCCTCCTTTGCCGTAAAGTGCCCTTAAGAAAACCGGCCGGGCGGAATCGCCCACCCAGCCGGAATTTTCTTATTTGGAAAAAACATCCGCGCGGGAAACCTTATTTCGCGTATTCCTCACGGACAGCGGTGGCGGCCTCGGTCATTTTGCCGATGTACTCCTCGGCGGTCAGTCTGTCGTCGATGAAATCCTGGCCGTTTTTCAGCAGGATCTCGGTGATACGGCCCTCAAAGCCGCAGTCGCACCATTCGATCATGCCGGTGGCTTCGTTCTGCATGAAGTTGACGGCGTCCAGCATCTGCTGGCAGAAATACTCCTCGGTCATAGCGCCGATCTTGGCGGAGGTGTGGCCGACAGCGGCCTTTTTCTGCTCGTTTTCCAGGCTGGTCATGTATTTGAGGAAATCGACGGCAGCGTCGGGATTGGCCACGTAGCCGGACAGGCACCAGCCCTCGGGACCGCCGTGTACGCGGCTCTGGTCACCGGCAGCGCCGGGGATGTCGGGCATATCGAAGAAGCCGAAGTTGTCGCCCATGTTGTCGTAGATGGTCTGGAATTCCAGCATCTCGATGTAGGACATGGTGCCTTTTCCGGCGTACAGGTTCTGCAGGAACATCTCGTGGTCGGTGGAACCGACGTTGGGGGTGAAGTAGGGCTGCAGCTGTTTGAAGTACTGGAGGCCTTCCACATAGCCAGGATCGTCGATCTTGACGGTGGTCACCTCATAGTCCTGCTGCTGCATGATCTCCTCGGGAACGGTCTTGCCCCAGAGAGCGCCATACCAGTGAGGAGCGTCCCAAACCATGCCGTTGCCGAAGGAGAAGGGGGTAAAACCGGCGGCGGTCAGCTTTTCACAGGCGGCCATCAGCTCATCCCAGGTCTCGGGGGCTTTCTCGATGCCGGCGGCGGCAAACTGCTCTTTGTTGTAGACGAACAGCTCGCAGTCGATGCGGGTGGGGATCCCCCAGACCTTGTCGTCCTCATAGGTGAAGGACTTCAGGAAGGCGGGGATAAAGGAATCGCGGTATTCGGGGTCGGCCTCCAGATAGGGGGTCAGCTCCAGAACAGCGCCGGCGCGGATAAACTTTTTGGTATACTCGCCGGACCACACCTGGTACATGTCGGGCATGTCGCCGGAACCCATCAGGACGCGGAGCTTATCCTTGATCTCATCGTCGGTGGTGGTCTCCACCTTGATGGTCACGTTGGAGTTGGCAGCCTCGTAATCCTTGCAGATCTGGGCAAAGACAGGCTCCACCTTGGGGTCTACGTATTTGTGCAGAAATTTGATGGTAACTTTGTCACCGGCCGCGGGGGCTGTGCCGCCGTTTTCACCGCTGGCAGCGGGGGTGGTGCTGCCGCCGCATCCGGCCAGCATGACGACCATCATGGCCACTGCAAGAAACAGGGCAAGGGCTTTCATTTTCTTCATTCTTCTCTTCCTTTCAAACTCGATTGCATTCCAGCTTCGTCTATTTAAAGCCGCTACGGCCTCAAACCAAAAGAAGGGGCGCGCTTATTCGGTATACTGCCAGCAGAAATCCAGGCTCTGCTTCATAGCCTCGTCCGCGCAGTCGGTGTATCTCCAGCCCCAAAGCTCCGGGGTGAGATAGCCTTTAAAATCATACCGCGCCAGGATATCCAGGTAATCCGCCATGGGCAGGGAACCGGAGCCGGGAACCAGGCAGCCGGCATCGGGGGTGGCGTCGATGAAATGCAGGTGGCGCAGATCCTTCCCCAGCAGCTTGACGTCCTCCTCAAAGTCCTCCTTCGCGTGATAAACAGCGTTGGTATCGATCATGCCGCTGAAGTTTTTGCTGCCGATCTCGTCGATCATCCTGCGGGCCTCGGCGGTGTTGCCCACGGTGCAGGTGCGGTCGGCCTCCAGCACGATGGTAACGCCCAGTTTTTCCGCCGTTTTGACGATGCGGTAGATCCCGTCGGCAGAGCGTTTCCAGCTCTCCGCCGGGTCGGCGCCGATCAGGCCGCTGCCGGAGATCATCTGCATATAGGGGGATTCCAGCACCGCCGCCTGCTCCAGGGCGCGCTCGTAATATTCAATGGAGCGCTCCCGGACGATGGGATCGTCAATGGCGATGCTGATGGGATAAAAGCACTGTTCCGCGGTAAAGCATTCCACCTTGATCTGGGCTTCGTCCAACTGCTTTTTGATGCCGTACACCTGGTTGGGGGTGTAGTCGTACACATACAGATGAGGCGACGCCGCGTACATTTCAATGTGATGTACGCCAAACTTCCTCATGGATTCCACAAAATAGGCGAAGGGATGCTGGGTATAGTGGTAGTTGCCCCCGGCGATCTGTTCCTTTTTCAGTTTCTGCATCGTGAACATCTCCTCTTATTTCAAATAGCGGAACAGATAGTCCGCGCTCTGTTTGACCGACGCCGTCGGATCCATGATGTAACGCCCGGCGGTGATCTCCAGAGAAAGATAGCCCTTGTAGCCGCCCTCCGAAAGCTCGGTGAGGTACTGTTCGCAGGGGAAATTGCCGTCGCCCCAGGCCAAATGCCCGCCGGGGGTGCCGTCGATAAAGTGGACGTGGATCAGTTTATCGCCCAGGGCCTTGAGGTAATCCGCGGGGGTCTCCCCGGCAAAGCCCATGGGGGCGTTGTCCACCATGCCGCCCACATTGGGGTGATTTAGCTCCTCCAGCATCTTGCACAGGGAGGGCAGGTTGTTGACCAGGTTGGATTCATCGGTGCGCAGCACCTCCAGGGCGATCTTCACGCCGTGATGCGCCCCCAGATCGGCCAGGTCATAAATCCCCTCCCGGGCGTGTTTCCAGGCCTCGTCGCGGTTGGAATTATCAAAGTAGCCCCAGCCGGTGGTCACCAGCATCTTATCGGCCCCCAGCTCGGAGGCGGCCCGGACGCTGTCCTCAAAAAACTTCAGGCTGCGGCGGCGCTCCGGCTCGGTCTCCGCCGCCAAATTGATGGGATAAACGCACTGCTCTGGGGTATAGCACACCAGGGTCAGGCCGCGGGATTCGATCTCATGGCGGACGCGCTGAATGTCACGGTAGGTCATGTCCTCAAAGTGGAAATGCGGGGCCGCTCCCCACAGCTCCACGCAGGAAAGGCCGCAGTCCACGGCGTCATCCAGGAACTTTTTCAGGGGGTAATATTTGTATTGGATATTCATGCTTGCCAACCGGTCTTTCGTGATGTTGATCATGCTGTAATCTCCTACCCTTCCGCCTGTTTTTCTGTTTTTTGTGGTTTTGCCAACCAAACGCATTGAATCATTCATTTTTCCTTGAATGCATTATACTATATGGGATTAAGTTTGGCAAGAGCGGTTTGTGCATTTCGCTAATATGACAGATGAAAGCGTATTAACTTTTTGCTTTTTATACAAAAATTGCAAGGTTGAGTTAATGCGTATAAACTTATGAATATTTTGTTAACAAGACATTTTTGCAATATCTCTAAATAAATCCTGCAAATTTACTGTTTTCTCTTTTCTGCCAACAGCGGAGAGGAGCGTTCTCGACGCTGTTGTGTCCTTTTCACTAATTTTCTCCCGAAATCATCGCAAATTTTTCCCTGCCCAAATGGGAAAAGCTCTTTTGTTTTGTGTCAAAACTATGTATAATACTTGTATCTGCACCGGCTTTTTGTCGAAGCCGGCGGCGGCAGGCCGAAAAATGTAAAATGTGAAGGAGCGTACGCTATGCCAGAGCATAAGGATCCTATCAAGACCTTTAATTCTCCCGACCGCGTTGCCCCGCTGGCGATGGTCGTCACGGAGGGCGCCCGGGAACTGGGCGAAAAGATCGACTCTCATCTTACCCGCTGGGCTGCGGCGGGCGGTTTTCCCAAGGACACCTTTATTGTAGAGAGCGAATGCCCGCGTTTTTCCTCCGGCGACGGAAAAGGCATCATCAAATCCACCATCCGCGGCGACGATATCTTCCTGCTGGTAGACGTCGGGAACTACAGCTGTACTTATAATATGTTCGGCAAGCCCAACGCCATGTCTCCGGACGATCATTATCAGGATCTTAAGCGTCTGATCCAGGCCTGCAGCGGTAAGGCCCACCGCCTCAACGTGATCATGCCCATCCTTTATGGCGGGCGCCAGCACCGCCGCAACTACCGGGAATCCCTGGACTGCGCCGCCGCTTTGCAGGAGCTGCAGGCTATGGGCGTTTCCAATATCATCACCTTTGACGCCCACGACCCCCGGGTCTGCAACGCCATCCCCCTGATGGGTATGGATAACGTAATGCCCTATTACCAGGTGCTCAAGGCCCTGTTCCACGCCGTCCCCGGCATCAACACCGACCGGGATCATTTTATGGTGGTAAGCCCCGACGAGGGCGCCATGAACCGCAACATGTACTACGCCTCCGTGCTGGGCGTCGATCTTGGCATGTTCTACAAACGCCGCGATTATTCCCGCGTCGTCAACGGCCGCAACCCCATCGTCGCCCACGAATATTTGGGCTCCTCCGTCGCCGGGAAGGACGTTTTCATCGCCGACGACATCATCTCTTCCGGCGAATCGGTGCTGGATATCGCCTACGCCCTGAAAAAGCAGGACGCCCGCAACATCTATGCCTACGCTACCTATTCCATCTTCACCAACGGCCTGGCAAACTTCGACAAGGCTTATCAGGAGGGGATCATTGCCGGCGTGCTGGGCAGCAACCTCACCTACCGCTCTCCGGAGCTGCGCTCCCGCGAGTGGTTCATCGAGGTGGATGTTTCCAAATACATCGCCTACTTCATCGCTTCCATCAACCACGATATTTCTGTCAGCCAGATCATCGACCCCCACGAGAAGATCAAAGCGCTGCTGGCAAATCGCTGATCAAAGCGGCTGTTTTTCTCAAAGAGCATAAAAAGCGCCCGCCGGAAAACCGGCGGGCGCTTTTGCGTCTATTTTTTCTTTCAGATCTTTTCCATCCCGCGGGAGGTGATAAAGTTCACTCCGGTGCCCAGGATATCCCGCGCCACCACCTGTCCCGGCTCCACCGGGGCCTGCAGGGTCACTTCGTCCAGCAGCGCCATGGCGGCCATGATCTTTTCCTTTCCAATGGCCTGATCCGTTTTAACGGGACAGCGGCTGTGTAAGGCGCCCTCCACCCGGACGGTGGAAGTGAGCACCCGCACGGGGTACCGCAATTCCGCTTCTCCATAAACGGCGCCCCGGGGACAGGAGTTTCCCGTTACCGCGTAGCCGTTTTCCTCATCCACATGCAGCCGGCAGCCTTTCGGGCAGACGATACAGGTCAATTCTTTCATTGCGGCACCTCCTCCGCCGAAACGGTAAGCGTTCCGGAGGCTTTTTCCAATAGTTTTTTAGGAATGGAGACATGCTCCATCTCCCCCGGCACCATATATTCCCTTTTAAATCGGGCGATGGTCTCTCCACCGGAGGAAACCACCACAGCGCTCTTGCCAAAGATGCGGCGCACCCGGAAAAACAGCTCCGCCGCGCCCTCCACCCGGCCTGGGCGGATGCATTGGGGGACGGTATAGCCCACGTCCGCCCCGTTTTCCACCTTCAGCGCCGTCTCTTTCCCGGCCGCGCCTTCCAGCACGTAAGCGGCGGCGGCTTTTCCCGCCCGCTCGCTCTCCGCCGAGACAAAATCCACCAGGTCGTGCACCTGCAGGACATTGCCGCAGGCGAACACCCCGGGAATACTGGTTTCGGTGTTTTCAAACACCTTGGGCCCATGGGTACGCGGATCCAGCGAGACC
>JAQVCU010000110.1 GCA_028689635.1 Oscillospiraceae bacterium | reverse complement strand
CGCTCAACGCTCAGTACGACGACATCATCTCATGGTCTGAAATGTACGATACCGCCAGCTTCGAGGCCAAGAAAATGATCGCGGGCTGCCTTATCAGTCAGGTAGAGGTCTACCGGGATTACAAGCTGCACATTAATTTTAACATTGACCTCGACCAATTTAGCTTTGGAATGGACGTTGCGGCAACTGCCGCATAAAGCAAAAAACCCGCTTCTTTTCAGAAACGAGTTTTTGTTTGCGTCCCGTAGGATGGTGGAGATAAGCGGGATCGAACCGCTGACCTCTTGAATGCCATTCAAGCGCTCTCCCAGCTGAGCTATACCCCCAAATAAAGGGGACGCAATATTGAGTTTTTGATTTCGTAAACGCGGGATATATAACTACTTCAACTGGTCTCCCAGCTAAATGCCCCGGGGTTTTTGCTCGGCTCATTTGCGTTTTTGACTCGGAACATTTGCTAGTATAGCAAAGCATCATTCAATTGTCAACATAAAATTTACTTTTTTTAAAAAAGGTTTTTGGGACGAACCGTGTCGACTGTCAATTGGGCGCGGGAAGGCAAGGCGGAGAAGGGATGCCCAGGAGTTGGAGCAGAACGAACTGCGTTATTCTACGACTGGAAAAGGTGAAAAGCAACCTGCATACGGCTTTGATTGCCGCAACACTGCTGTGGGGATCAGCGGAATTGTGACGGACCCTGCGCCGATGCTTGGCATGCTGGCCGTCTCTGACACTGCCTTTTTCCGCCGGGGTACGCAGATGATGACAAATGCCCCAGCCTGTATTATAATATCTGCTGAATCCATGTGATAATCAAATGATATTCGCCAAACGGGTAAAGAGTGCTCTTTTCGGCGGCAAGTCCGACCTGGCTTGCCCTTTCAAACGTTTTTTATTGGGTTGTTTGGTGGGCATTATTGTAATACAAAGGCTGAAAACACGGTGGAGAGCAGAGGAAGGACATGTATCGAATTTTAATTGTAGAGGACGACGCCGTCATTGCCGGGGCGATGTCCCGCCATCTGGAAGGCTGGGGCTATACTACGCGCCGGGTGGAGCGGTTTGACAATGTGCTGGGGGAGTTTGCGGACTTCGATCCCCATCTGGTGTTGATGGACGTCTCGCTGCCTTTTTTTAACGGCTACCACTGGTGCGGCCAGATTCGAAAGGTCTCCAAGGTGCCGGTGCTGTTCATCACCTCTGCCTCGGATAATCTGAATGTGGTCATGGCCATCCAGATGGGGGGCGACGATCTGCTTCCAAAGCCCTTTGACCTGCAAATCCTCTCCGCCAAGGTCCAGGCCATGCTCCGCCGGGCCTACGACTTTGGTCCGCTCGCCCATCTGCTCTCCTGTGGGGGCGCGGTGCTGAATGTCTCCGATGGGACGCTGAGCGTCAATGGCCGGCGGATGGAGCTGACGAGAAATGAGGGGAGGATTTTGCAGCTGCTGCTGGAGCACCGGGGGGAGATCGTCAGCCGGGAGGCCATCATGACGGCCCTGTGGGCGTCGGACAGCTTTGTGGATGAGAACACCCTTTCGGTGAACGTGGCCCGACTGCGCAAGAAGCTGGAATCCGCCGGTCTGATGGACTGGATTCACACCCCCAAGGGCGTTGGCTATCTGATCGAGGGGTGAGAGGATGCTGGTGGCATATTTGAAACGGCAGTGGAAGCTGCTGGCACTTCTGGCGGGGGCTGTGGGCGTGTTCGCGGCAGTGTTTTCCCTGTATAATCTGCCGGTGGAAGCGGTGGCCTATGCCGGGGTGCTGTGTCTGGCTCTGGGTCTTGTTCTGTTTGCGGTGGGCTATGGCTGCTTTTTGCGCCGCCATCGGGAGCTTCAGCGCCTTTTGGGGCAGACGGAGGGAACGGTTTTGCCCCTGCCGGACGCCCAGGGCTTGCTGGAGGAGGATTACCAGGCCCTGCTGAACGCCGTGTGCAGTCGCCGGGCCCAGCTGGCCATGGAGAATGACAACCGCATGCGGGACATGACGGATTATTATACCCTCTGGGTCCACCAGATCAAAACCCCCATCGCCGCCATGGGCCTGCTGCTTCAAGAGAGCGGCCCGGTCCCCGCCGGGGAGCTGGAGGGAGAGCTGATCAAAATAAATCAATACGTGGAGATGGTGCTGTCCTATCTGCGCCTTGGCAGCGACTCCACAGACTACATGCTGCGGGAATGCCCGCTGGACGACATCGTGCGTCAGGCCGTGCGGAAATTTGCCAAGCTCTTTATCTTAAAGCGCATCACCCTGGACCTTCAGGAGACGGGGCGAACTGTGCTGACAGATGAAAAGTGGCTGGCCTTTGTGGTGGGTCAGGTGCTCTCTAACGCCCTGAAATACACGCCGTTGGGCGGCACCATCCGCATTTTTAATGACGGGGAGACTCTTGCCATTGCCGATAACGGCATAGGCGTCCGGCTTGAGGACCAGCCAAGGGTATTTGAAAAGGGCTTCACCGGCTACAACGGCCGGGAAAATCGCAAGTCCACGGGGATTGGCCTGTACCTGTGCCGCCAGGTGATGGACCGGCTGAACCACCGCATCACCCTGACGTCCCGGCCGGGACAGGGGACGCTGGTGCGGCTGGATTTGAGCCGGGGGGAGCCGGTTGTGGAGTGAACCTTACAAAACTGTAAGATACCGGGCCGGACTGTAAGCCAAATCCATGGCAGACAGGCCGGCCCTCGGGTTATTATGGCATCAGAAACAACGAGGAGGAACTCTATATGCCAGTATTGGAAGTACAGCATCTGCAAAAAACATACACCACCCGTTTTGGCGGCAACCAGGTGGAGGCTCTGAAAAATGTCAGCTTTTCCGTGGAGGCGGGGGAGTATGTGGCCATCATGGGGGAGTCCGGCTCCGGGAAGACCACGCTTTTGAACATCCTGGCGGCGTTGGACCGGCCCACCGCCGG
>JAQVCU010000109.1 GCA_028689635.1 Oscillospiraceae bacterium | reverse complement strand
CTGCCTTATGGGCTCCGGGCTCAATGCCATACGGAAGACCAACCGCTGCAACCTGGCCTGCCCCTTCTGCTACGATTACGGCCAGCTGGACTGTCAGCCCCCCATCGGCGAGGGGCTGTGGGAAATCGGGGGGACAAAATTCCGGCTGGAGGATTTGGAGCTGCTGCTGGCGGTGGGGAAAAAGCCCGCCGGTATCTCCTATGTGTACCTGGAGCCCTTTATGGAAATCGAAGCCTACTACCCCATCATCTGGAAATTTCGTGAGGCGGGGGTGCATCAGCATATGTACACCAACGCCACCCTGGCCACCCGGGAGAACCTCCGGGCGTTGGGGGAGGCAGGGCTGGACGAGCTGCGGTTCAACCTTGGGGCCTCCGGCTGCGCCGACAGCGTACTGTCCGCCATGGCCACCGCCAGGGAGTACATTCCCCAGGTAGGCATTGAAACCCCCATGACACCGGACTTTTATAAGGCCTTTGGGGAGAAAAAGTCCGCCATACTGGACACGGGGCTGGATTTCATCAACTGTGCCGAGCTGCACCTGAACCCCAACAACCTGATGAATTACGCCGGGGAGCCCCTGTATATCCACCGGCTGGGGTATATTTCTCCCATTTGGAGCCGGGAGCTGACCCTCCGGCTGATGAAAACCGCCGATTCGGAGGATTGGGGCATTGCGGTGCACGACTGCTCCAACCACACGAAATTCGCCCGGGATCTGAACCTGAAGGCTCATGAAGGGGGCTGGTTCGGCGCCAGCAGCTATGAATGCGAGTTTGACCCCCTGCCCTTCGCCGCCTTCCTGCCCCTGCTGGAGGACGACAGCTTCCCCTTCCTGCAGGCGGAGCCCCTCCCCCCCGGCTACCGCCCCGGCGACATTGTCCTTTAAGATAAAAACCACCCCGCCCCCAAAAAAGGAGGCGGGGTTCTTCCTGCCCGGAGCTTATCCCTCAACATAATCCTCCGGGAGGATTTTGTAGCAGGTCTCCCCGTAAGCTCCCTCAAAATAAAGTCCGGGGAGAAGGTGGTTTTGGTCACGAAAAATTCTTCCCTTTCCGTGTCGTACTCGTATTCGATTTGCAGTATGCCGTCGGTTAGAAGGTGCATGGTGACGAAGTAAGGGACGGACCAGCTGATATGGTTGGCCTCCCGAACCTCTCGTATCTCCCGACAAATCGCAAAGATAACAGAATACCGGGTTGTAACAGCATCAATTTCCCCGATTTCGGAAAGGGTGCTGCCGGGCTTGACGCTGTCAAAAGCCTCATAAGAAAGGGCTTTGTGCATCAGGATAGGATACCCGCTCAGGTAGGTGTCATGGGATTTTTCCCCGTTAAAAAACAGATACAGCCGGTTCCCCAAATCGGTGGAATAGACGAGATAAAATCCCTCCCCATTCTCCTGCACGGACATTTTTGCATCGGGATACCTGGCAATGATATTGCCGTAGGTGAATATCGCAGCGGATAATCCATACCCTGCGCCGGCGTCACAGCCAATATCAAAGCCGCACCCGTTCTTTGCAGCGTAGAGGAGGGTATCCTCCGGGTATTCCGTGGCCGGCTCCGGGGTGGGGGCCGCCGGTATCGCTGCCGGGGCGCAGGCAGTGAGCAGGAGCAGCGGTACGACCAGCAGAATGGGAAATCGGGTATGTTTCATGACGGCCTCCTGACGGCAACGGAAAGCGGAAAGTTACAGTGTTATTTTCTTTATAGCACATATGAAATTGCCTGTCAAACAGGGAAGGAGGGTTATCTCCACCCATAGGCACGGGCGAACACAGTTTTCGCCCCGAAACGGCTAAGCCGTTCCGGGGTTTCAGGTGGGCGTTTTGCTGCGGCAAAAAGCCCACCCTCCAGTCGCTTCGCTCCCTCAACCGTTCTCCCCTACACGGTTGTATAGATTGCTGGGAATGCATCGTGCAGACTGAATATTCGTGCCGTAGGGGCGGATTCCATATCCGCCCGCCGCCGGCTACAATATAGTATAGATTATCCGGGATTTTATCGTGCAGACGGAATACCCGCCCCGTAGTGCGCGGCTTCCCAGACGCGCTGCCGGCCTGCCGTAACGGGATTGCGGGTTATTTCCGTGTGTCCCCACCCGTTCCCCCGAACCCCGGTAAGAGCAGAGCCCTTGCCCTACGACAAAATGTGGCAACCCGTGTAGGGGCGTACTGTGTACGCCCGCCTCTCCTGCCGTGGCAGGATTGCCGGCCTTTCCGGTTGTCTCTCGAACCGTCCCCCCAAATCCCTGCCCGGTTCGCCGGGTCAGGGGATATTTATATATGCTTTACATGGTTTCAAAATTTCTGGACAAACATCTTGCCAGGGAGGCAGACATATGGTATAATTACCATAAGTGAGTGGGACCCTTGGGGTCTGGGTTATGGGAGGTCGCGATGAACAGAAAGTGGATTGCGCTGCTGATGGCACTGTGTATGGCTTTATCCGTTGCCGGGCTGTGCGGCGGGTGCAAGAAGGCCACACCGCTGGTAATCTGGGTGGGGGTGGAGTCGGTGGACTTCTACCAGGAGCAGATGGACGCCTATGCGGAGGCCTACAAGGCGGAGACCGGCAAGGCCTTCCCCTATGAAATTCAGGTGCAGGGCGTGGACAGCTCCGCTGCCGCCGCGAAATTCCTGGACGATACGGAGGCCGGCGGGGATATATTGACCATTCCTCATGACAATCTGGGGAAGCTGACCGCCGGCTCCAGCGCCATTGCTCCCATTACGGATGAGGCGCTGCTGGCGCAGATACAGGCGGATAATCCCGATACCTTCCTGGGCGTGGTGTCCCGGGAGGTGCAGGGGACGACGTATACCTTCGGTGTGCCCTATATTGCCCAGTCTATGGTGCTGTTTTACAACACAAAATACCTGACCCCGGAGGATGTGACCTCCTGGGAGGGCATTTGGGCGGTTGCCAA
>JAQVCU010000054.1 GCA_028689635.1 Oscillospiraceae bacterium | reverse complement strand
CTGTCCAGCCGATTTGTGTTGCTGCGGCTTCTGGCTTCCGTCTCGATCACGGTCTTTTCGATGTCTTCCATGTTACCACTCCTTAGTGTGTTATCGCCACAATGCTGTAATAGGTGGACGCGGATACGGTTACATAAATAGAATAGGAGGTAAGCGGCGCTGAACGATTATGCGTGATTTTATATTTGTAGTATCCTGTCGTTTCTTCCACTTTTTCCAGTATCCCTTCTTCCAATGCCCCGCTAATGCTTGCCGTCTGTGTCCCCCTCTCCACCATAGCTCCATAACAGCTTATTCCAAAGCCCCGTTACCGTTTCCATTTCGTTTTCCTCCTCTTGTTTTGATGATCCTTCTGCTTAGTCCTCCGGCGCCTCTCCCGTGATTTCTTTGTACTGCTCCCCGGTGATGATGCCTTTTGTGACAGCCATTTTCACCATCTGTTTGTTCCAAAGCCCCCGGTCATAATTACGCTTGATCATTTCATATGTCATTTCTTTTACCCCTTTCACATACTCGCGAGAATTTGGTACTCCAGCGCGGATGCAATCCTCTCCTCCGCGCTGGGGATGGATTCCTCTGTCCGGCCATCCCACTCTTCCATAAGCTCCAATACTGCCTCGTCTGACGCCCCCGCGGGGATCTCCATCCCCTGGGATACGTAAAAGTCCTTGGTCGCCTCGTATTCCAGGGCGAGCGCTCCGTTGAGCACCCCTCCGGATACGATCATCTTTGCCCCGGGAATCCCGGCCCACCGGTAACGTTCCAGCCATTCCTGCGCTGTAAATACTTCTCCGGATGGAGTGTAAACGTTGCTTTTTCGGTCCCAAATTACATACTTCGCCATTTTGATTTCTCCTTTATCCTTCGTATTTGAATGCGTGGGTTTCCCATTCCCTTGTAACGCTCGACGGCCCTGCATAAGCCCTTACCAGATAATTCCCCGCAAAAGCCTCTGCCCGGCTTAGGTTGGTAGGTTCCGCCGGCATCGCGGCGGCGATCTGGGTCACGGTGAGGGTATCGTCCAAAAGCTCGGTGTACCCCGTCCCGGCGAGGACGATATATTTTCCGTCCGGTGTCTTCAGGTAATTTTGGTTGCGGGTGCCGCCCGACCACCTTTGCAGTACAGGCCCCGCCGATCTGGTCAGGGACGTGCTGTAGACATCCGTCGCCTGTTCCCCCGCAAAAATCGCTTTGTCCCCGCAAGAAAAGGCGTGGTAATGCGTCATGATCTGTCCAAACGGCGGACAAGTGGTTTTCGTGAATGATGCGCTGTAGGCCGTCGTATTGGCGCTCTCGCTGCTGGTCGTATTTCCCCCGCCAAAGATCGCATAGCTCTCTCCGGCTGCCGCTGCGCCATTGTCTCCTACTGCGGTGGTCAGCCCGGTGAGAGACGCCTTTGTCAGGCTTGCGCTGATGGTGTATACGGTGGATTTTGCTGTGTCTCCCACTCCGCCGCCGAAGATCGCCCGGCCCTGGAACGCCGATACCGCCGCGCCGTTGTCGATCCCTCCGCTCCCGGTCAGCGATGCGCTTACCTTTGCCAATGCCCCATCGTATACACTGATCGCTCCGGTGTATTCATAGTCGCCACTGCTGTAGTATTGCCCGTCGGCAAAAATTGCATAATTTGCCACATAAGCCGATCTGGCCACTATCCTTGCGGTGCTAAGATTTGATATCTGGGTATAGGTAAGATCAGGCCCGTACGCCGCCACCGTTCCATAGGCATACCGTTTTCCGCTGCTCGTTGCTTTCCAGGCGCCGCCGCCAAACAGCGCATACCCTCCAACCTGACAGGCAATATGTGAGTTATACAGGCAGGATCCCGGGGTGATAACCCCATAATAGCTGATCGGGTCTCCGCTCCAGCATGGCCGCGCGACCCCGCCTACGCCGATATATCCTTTCCTTATTTTCCGGGCGGCGCCATCCACTCCAAAATACCCCTTCTTTATTTTCCGGCCGGTGCCATCCACCCCGATATACCCCGCTTTTGGCAAATCTATCACCTTCCTTTATTCGTACACAAAATATAGGGATCCTGTCGCAAGCTCGCTCACCCCCGCCGTCATATCGGTGGTTCCCGCGCTGACGTTTCGCACCTGCGCCGTTCCGACATCCTGGCTGCCGCCGGCGGTCAACGAGCTGGACATCAACTGCGCCCTATCAGTGTGCATCATTGTTCCATCCGCGATGACCCCCTCAATGGCCGCTGCATTTTGGTTGATCAGGCTCAGCAAATGCCCCGCCGTATCCGCGTCCAGGGTGTCCTGCACCGCGGCAAACCACGCGCCAAACTCCGCATTCCAATCGGTCATTTGAGCCGCAGCCTGGGCGTATAGCTCCGCCGTCGGGATTCCGGTCACGCCGTCCCGCATCAGCCCGCACACCGTCTCGTCCAGCCGTGTATCAGTGATATTGCTTTGGGTAATCCCCACGGCCCCGGCTGGGACGGATACCCTGGCGATCACCAGTTCATACGCCGCCGCATCACGCTGTGGCGCCGGCGCCACAGGCGCGCTTCCAGGGGGTCCTTTGACAACCGCGGGGTAGGCCGTATTGTTGATCTTGTCCATCCGGAGCACAACACTGTCGATGCGGGACAATACACCGTCTGCGGTAGGGATCGTAAGGTTGTAATCCGAGTCCAAATACATCGATACACCCCAGGCATCTGACATCAGCGCCCACGCAAGCCCCGGGGATACCGTGACCGTCATGTCGCCGTTTGCAGTTACCTCAAAGTTTCCATCGGCCGCGTACACCCCCGCTGTCCGGGTGGCCATATAAGACCCCAATGCTGCCGCGTCATAGTCGGTATTGTCGAGCGGGAATACAATCATAAAACATTCTCCTTCATGCATTTTCCAAAGTTGCGGTCACCCGGTACCCTGTTCGCTCATAGATTTCCTTCACTCCAGCAACACGGACATTCTGTGTGATCCCGTATTTTAGGGCTTTCAGCGTTACAATGTCCCCAACGTCAAAATCCACCCGGTATCGCATCGACTCTCCGGCTTGTACCTCAACCGACAGCGTGCTGGTGACGGATTTATCAGCCAATTTGCTTTCTCCACGGGCCGCTAAAACAGCGGTGTATTCCGCATCGGTATATGTGCGATCGGTATAATGGATAATTGGGTTACCGGATTCGTCCACCTCTCCGGTGTCTGTCGCGGTGCTATAAGATGATTGCAGATCTCGCGCGTCTACGTACAATTCCCGGCGGCTTTCGGCGTCAGACGCGCCAACAAATACTACCTTTCGCTCAGACCCAGAGCCTTCGCCTGCCACGACTGCGATATTATGATAATCGCTGTCGTCATCAAGCGTCGAAAGCTTCAGGACATTCCCGATGTCGTCCCCGAAGTATCCCGTGTAGTTTTCCGCGCCGGCCGTCCTGTCCACCCCTTTGTACACCTCGAACGTATGGGTTGCCTCGTATGGGTCAAATCTTGCCCGGAATCCCAGCCCGGATGATCTTGCGAGGGACGTCACGCCAGACAGCACGTCGCCCCAGCTGACTTGCGTATCAAGGGCATCGGGGATCCCCTGCGCTGTCCCAATCTGCAAAGGTAATCCGCGCAGGTTTTGAGAAACCAGGCTGTATATCCCCGTCTCTACATTGGATATGGTTGTGGTTGCCAGCGCCACCCTCCGGTTCAGCATTCCAACGGATAAATGACCGCGGGTGGTAATCTTTCCGGTTCTAGCGTCATCTTCAAGCTGCACGCTTTCGATGATCCCGGCTGTAATCCCGTCCGTTTTGTACAGTACAGCCCCAAAAATAAGGTTCCGGAAATTGCGCGGCGTCGCCCGGACGACCAGACAAAACTCCCCTGCGTCCTGATAACAATTTAGCCACTGCAGGGATATCATATCTTCTACGATATCGATCCGTTGGCCAGATTGATACACATATATATCACACACCCGACCGCACCCCCTTGGGTAACGTTATGAAGACCCGCAGCCCCGACGGATTGTCATCCGCGCCATAGCGCAGGATATTATCCCCCGGGGATAGCGTCATCCCCATGTTGCTGTCGACCGAAATCAGTCGGAAAGCGTTGCTTTCTGACCCGTTCTGGATCAGTGATGCGGATTTATGCCCTTGCCTGGTATTGACCGTTATGATCTCCCCCGCCAACAAGGTGTATTGCAATTTGATAATTTCCCGTTTCCCTACATGGTACAGCTCTGGGTTCTGCACATCGGTTACCGCACGGAAGGACACGGTGAATCCAGTCTCCACATTCCCTGTATTTCGGACGTTTTTAAAAACGCTCTCCGTATACTCAGATACCTTCCAGCCCCCCCCGGTGTTGAAGGGCAAACGAAATTTCGGCGTAATCGCCGCGATATTCTCCCGGATCTCCCCCGGTTGTTGCCAGTAAGGGTAGGGGCAATATAGGGTGAATTGAAAATCCTGTATGGCCCCCCCATTGGAAATATCCGGGGTCTTGGATGGGGTGCCCCGGATATACCAGGATTCCGCGCCGTCCGTTATGGTAAAAACGCCGGATACCCCAGGCAGCACTACATCCAAGAGTCGTTTTCGGCTGGATTTGATATCCCCCATCAGCTGGCCCACTACCGTTATGCTCCGCGGCTGGACGCTAAGCGCCGATATCGTGGAGCCTGCCTGGCCGGTGCTCTGACTGGCGGATACCGTGACGCTGTTGGACGACATCCCATCAATATCCGATACCCAAAATGGGCTGTCCGGGCGAAAACTTAGAGTACCCATCCCGTTGCTGTACGCAAATGTCAAAGCCATAATCACATCCTCCATTTCTGGCGCCGCAAAGCATCCTGGGTTTCTTGCCCAATTTCGGCGGGGGACAGCTCTACCGGGGACTGGATAATCTGCGTAAAGTTTGTCTGGTTTGGCGCTGCGGGCGTATCCGGCGCCGGCGGAACAGGGATACCGCCGCCGCTTCCCCCTCCCGCTTTTCCGGCTTCTATCGCCACTGTCTGACGCATCTTGTGGACGGCATCCCGCATTTGGCCAACCATCGATTCCGTCATCTCGGGGGCCGTGTCCTCCGCGCCAACTGCAACCCCCAGCGGGATATACCGTCCGACCTCATCCCGCATCAATTTAGACGGGGATTCGATCCCGAAAAAATCTTTGATGTTGTCATACGCGTTTTCACAGATGTCCAGGATCGCGTTGTAAAGGGCCTTGGCGTTGTCCCACAGCCCCTGCACCAACCCGGATATGATGTTTTTGCCGAGGTCAATCCAATCCACTTGCGATATGGTAGACCAGATTTTGCCGCAAATATTTACCGCCGCATCCTGCAGATCTGTTAACAGCGCACCGATCCCCTCCAGCAGCGCCGTCATGATTTTTGCGCCGGCGTCCACAATAGCCGGCAGGTTATCCAAGACGCCCTGCACCAGCGCCAGCATGATATCAACAGCCGCCTCCAGCAGCTTTGCCAGCGTGTCCTCCTCAGTCAGGGCCGCTATCAACGTGTCAATCAAGGCCGGCCCCTGCTCCGTCATGATGGGCAGCGCGGCGACAATCCCGTCTGCCAGCGCCATAACAAGGTCTATTGCTGCATCCACCAGCATTGGCAGGCTCCCCAGCAGTGCATTGGCCAGCGTATACACGCAGCCGATTGCCTGGGGGATCAGCGCCGGGAGGGCCTGGGAGATCCCCGATGCCAGCTCTGTCACGATTTGCACCGCCGCCGTCAGTATCAACGGGAGCAGGGCGATAACCCCGTCGATCAGGGTGGTCACAACGCCGACCGCTATCTGGGCGAACACGGCGCCGTTTTCTGACATCCCCTGCGCCAGTGTCGTCACAATAGACGCCCCAAGGCCGGCGAGCCGCGGCAATAGGCTGTTGACCAGCCCCGGAAGCGTTTTGGCAATTTTCGGGAGCAGCTCTTCCGCGAGGCTGGCGATCCCCTCAAAAGCAATGGTGATACGAGGGATCAGGTTTTCCGCCACCGTGCCGACGCTGTCGATGAGGTTCCCCAGCAATCCGTCAAAATCCTGCGTGTCATCCGCCAAACCTACCAGCAGATTATCCCAGGCGGCTTGCATGCTGGCGACGCTGCCTTGGATTGTGGTACTGGCCTCTTTGGCGGTCGTGCCGGAAATCCCCACCTCAGTCTGGATCACGTGGATGGCAGAATACACATCATTCAGATTGTTGATGTCGTATTCGACCCCGGAAAGTGCCGTCGCATCGGCAAGCAGCCGCTCCATTTCGGTCTTGGTGCCGCCATAGCCCAGCTTGAGGTTATCCAGCATGGTGTAGTTCTGCTTGGCAAACCCTTGATAGGCCGCCTGGATCGACTCCATGCTGGAGCCCATCTTGTTGGCGTTGTCGGCCATATCGGTAATGGCCATATCTGCTGCCCGCGCTGCGGCGGCGGTATCACCCCCTAAGCTTTGGAGGAGGGAGGCCGAGAAGCTTGTGGCCGTTTCCATGTACTCGTTGGCCGAGAGGCCGGCGGTTTGGAAGGCGTTGTTCGCGTACTGCTCCACCAGGTCGGCGCTGTCCTTAAAAAGCGTTTCAACGCCGCCAACCAACTGTTCATAGTTTGCGTAGGACTCAATTGCCGATTTCCCGATTGCGACAGCCGCCGCCGCCACTGCCGTGGCTCCGGCGGTCACCGCCACCCCGATGCCCTTGAGGGCTTTGCTTGCCACCCCGCCGAGTGAGCTTAGGGAGGCTTTAAATTCCTTGTCGTCGCCGGTGATCTGGATAACGACGGAGCCATCGGCTGCCATAGTGTCACCACCTTTTTAGGTCGAACACCATCGGCCATATGGCACTACTTGGCGTTGATTTTTACCTCGAATTCCCGCTTGCAGCGCCTGCCTTTGCAGCGCACCCACACGCCCGCGCATCGGGAATTACGGGGATCATACCGGATCGGCATATCATAGCCGCAGTAAGGACATTTCACCTTAATTTTTTCAATTGCCATCACCCCCATCAAGACGTTTGGCAACGTACTCCCGCATCACCGCATCGCGTTGCTGCAGGGAGATACGGCCGGCCGCGGTTTTGATTGCGTAGAATTTCCGGAGTGCTTTATATCGTTTTTTGGTCGCCTTGTCCGCACCTGCCAGATTCGCCGTGCGGTAGTGCATGACCTGACGCATTTTGCAATCATCCGGGAGCCCGGCAAACAATGCCCGGAACCGCCACCAGTGTATCCTCTCAGCGGAAAGGTCTAACCCGTAGTACTGCAAGAACGCCGCGTAAATCAACGCGGCGTCCTGGTCGAAGTCATACGCTTTTGGCGGGCTTTCCCGCCCGGCTTTATCTTCAGGCGAGGATGTGTCCCCGCATCGGTAGAACCACAGCAGCGCCTCCACCGCTTCCGGTACATCGGCCGGGACGGCGGGATAATACAGCTGCAATGCGCGTACTACTTTCTCTTCATCCGATGTGTCGCGGTTCTGTATCATCGTTTCGAACCCGATCCCGATGCGGAAATCCGTCCTAATCGCGCAGAGACGGCCAGAAATTTCCACAGCGTCCGGGGGTGAATCTGTCAAGATGCTCATGGCTGTCGGGGATACCGCAGTGCTGTACGGCGCTGTTCCCGGTTGACAGGTTCCGCCGGCACGGCATTTATAGATGCCGCCAGCGCGTCCAGGCGAGTTCTCTGATCCTTTACCAGATCATTAAAATCTTTAAACGCACTGATGCATTCCAGCAGATTTGTTCTGTCGCCAAAAATTTCTCTGTGGAACCCCTCCCCAAACAGTGCGTCAAAAAAATCGAAAACCGTGTTGCACTGGAGCCGGATGCAATCCCCATTGCTCTCACCCGGCTTTTTTTTAGACGTATCTTTTACAGTTTTTAACGCGTCCTCGAAAAGATCGGCGGTATCGGCGTCGAAAACATCAAAATCCAGCTCTATATTTCGAAACAGCATGTTTTTCACCCTTCCCTTTAAACGGCGGAATACGTATACTCAGTGGGCGCGGCGCCGGACTTTTTCAGTTCGATATCGATCTCCGCGCTGTTGCCGGAATCACCGGATCCGTCGGAATTGACGATGACCGACACCGACCCCTGTTCCCCTTTGCCGTTCAGCACGCAGAAATACACGTATTTTCGGACAACGGCGCTTCCCGTCCCGTATTTTACCGCGTGGGACAGCGCAAAATCCTGGAAGGAGTCCCCGACATAGCGGTCTCCCCCCACGCCAAAGCTGCGCTGGTTCCCGGTTTTCATGGTGCTTTGCCCGGATCTGATATACTGCTTGTCCTGTGTCACGGGGTTCAGCTTTGCGTCCAGGCCAGTAACGCCCATCTGTACGACCGCATAGGCCGATACAGCAGCGTCCCCGGCCTCGGAGCAATCCACTGCAAGGACAAAGTCATCGTTGGTGACAAAGCCCTCGTAAGTGGCGCTGGGTGTTCTGCCATCCATAAGTTCTGATAGTGTCATGGTTATCTTTCTCCCTTCTGATAATAGGACAACCGGCACTGTATCTGATACCGCGCCGTCTCCGTGTCCGGGGCAAAAACATAGCCGGAGGTGGTGACCTCCAGCCGTTGCACCGTGCGTCCGATTCCTAAGTCCGGGTAATTTCTCACTCGGTTTTGTGTGTCCAACCATTCTTCGAATTGTTCGAAGAATGCCAAATTGTCCAGCTGCTGGCGGATGAAGTCGCCGTAATAGGCGCGGGTGGCCAGCACAAACAAGAATTGCCTGTTGCTGGAGCCGTCAATATACTGCTTGGTAATAGGTTTCACCGGGACCACATCCACGGAATAGGTGGCGGCCTCCGGGGGTAGAAAATCCACATGGAGCTTGCCACCCGCCAGCAGCGGGCAGGTGGCAAGGTAGGTGCGGACGACTTCAATAATGGTCATTTAGGTTTACCTCCCACATAATCGGCCACCGCCTTGGTGACCTCATCGCCGCGGTCCGCCATCATGCGCTTATCCCATTCCGCGCCTCTCATCGGTGCGCCGTTGTACTTCAATGGCCGGCCGGTGCCCACTTTAGGCTCACCACTCTTGGCGTAGGGGCTGCCTGTCTTTGCGCCCACCATGACCTCCCCAACATACTGGAAATGAGCATAGGGGCCACGGTAGACAATTTCAGAGCCGTCACCGGGGATAGTGTAGGCCTCTTTCATGTGCGCCCCCGCCCCGGAAGACATCGGCACATAGGGGTCAGAGAGGCGGGCAACGGTTTCAGCCAGCAGCTTGGTGGCGGCGGTGCTGCCCCCCAGCCCCCTGGCCTTTAAGATAGTTGAGGGGCTTATGTTGGTTTTAATGGTTAGCTTCATTGGCACACCGCCGCCAGGTGAGGCAGCCGCCCCCGGCGATTATCACCCACGGCCATGATTTTCACATGACGGTAGGGCGCCAGGTCGGCAGGTTTCTCCAAGGTTGCGGTGACCTCTCCCAGGATGAGGATGTCCCCAACCTGCGGCAGTGTGGCTGGGATAACGGCGGAGGGGATGCGGACCTTGGTGGCATTGGCAAAGGCCAGCCCGGTGCTTTCCAGCTTGACCTGGGCCTTGTCAAACCAGCTCACGCCCTTAATGGTCGTGGTGGTGTATGCCTCGCCGTCACACTTGACCAGGGTGATAGTTTTATCACACATCAGCATCATAATCCACCCCTCGGTAAAGGAGGTCAGTGCCCCCCAGGAATAGCCCCACAGCCTCACGGAGGCGCTTGCCGTCCGCCTTGGCCGGGCCGCTGCCCTCCACATAGGTGACACTAACACCGTCATTGCTCTCCGCTTTGACGCCGCCCTGTTCATTGGCCAGCATGGCATCCGCCGCCGAACAGCAAGCCCGCTTTGCCAGCTCCAGCACGGCGGTGTCTGTCACGGCTGCAAGGCGGCCATAGGTGACCCGGTCAAGATAGGCAGACGCCTTGACCACCAGGCGGTTAAAATCCACCTCGGACAGCGTCCCGTGATATGTGCCGGTGTAGAAAGAATAATCAACAGTAATCAAAGCGCCCGCCCTCCTCTCTTACGTTCATTCTGCGGTCCAATGGGCTGTGAGTGTAACGTCTGCCTTTACCTCTGTGGTAAAGATATACTCGGTTTCACCGCTAAACCATCCCACAAAGGTATTGCCCTCTTTGGTTGGCGCTTCTGGCAGCGTAGCCACGCCGCCGTAGACTACAACTTGGGCGGCTATTTCTGTACCGCCATCACTGTCAAAGGTCACCGTGCGGGTAGTAATGCCCCCCAACGTAGCAACCGCCCCAGACAGGCCAGACAGGCCAGCCATGTCCCCAGACAAGTCACTTATAGAGCCGGAGAGCGCGGACATTGTAGCAACCGCACTATCAAGCAGACTTAACACACGGTTAAAATTTTCTGTGATTTCCGGCTCACTTGAGCAATCTAAAAGTCGGTTGTCGATTAACGGCATAATACCCGCCCTCCTTTCTTATTTTTCCGCGCCTACCCCAGAGGCGGCAGCCGCCACCTTTGCGGTGAGGGTTTCAGCCTGCGCGGTCAGCTCGGTATTGACCTTTTTGGGCGCCGTGTTTTCTTTCTTCACGGCGCTCTCGGTGTCAGCGGCTTTCTTGGGAGCCGCGCCCATTCCTACGATTTTACCCATGTTTACACCCTCCTATTAGGTTGCCTTGTGGTGGAGGTAGATGCCCGCCACCTTGTTCTCGTACACGTCGGCGATGCCAACCTGGCGATAACCAAACTTGAAAGCATCTCCGGACTGGTTGATGTCGGGTGTGATGATTTTGGGGGCAATGTGCTTGGGAAACTGGATGACGGCGGGCTTGTGGATAATCATGAAATTGATGTCCAGCCCAGCGGCCGCCTTGACATAGCCGCCAGCGGTTTCTCCCTCGGTAGAGCCGTCATACTGCTCAATGGCCGTATAGAAACGCGTTTGCGGCACTTTGGTGGTGCCTGCAAAGTTCTGCATGACCTCACGGCTCTTGGTGGTGTCCATATCCTGCACATAGCCCAGCAGGAGCGGGGTAATGTACAGATAGCGCTCATTGGCGGGCACCTCATCCTCATCCATCTTGGTGATGGCTGCGCGGAGGGCGGCGATGACGGCCGCGCCGTCTGCAAGGGTAGCGCCAGCGGCAACCTTGGAAATGCCGGAGGTGCCAGCATAGCAAGCGAAGCGGAAAGCATCCAGCTCCGGGGTGACCTTGGTGCGGATAAACTCACCAGCAAGCTGCCCAAAGGCAATGCCCGCCGTTTCGATGTTATCCATATTGTCGATGGAGAACATACGGCCACGGTCGAAGTTACAAGCCACCGTTTCATTGGTGAGGGTTACATCACCGTTGACATAGCCGGAGTTACGGCTATAAGCGCCAAGGCCCTGCATGGACATTTTGGGGATAATCAGCTCATTGGCGTTGGCACCCTGGCGCACAAGGTCGGGGTTGCCGTCCAAGGCGGACGTGATGGCCGCCAGCCTATAGGTTTCATCCAGCAGCGGGATAAACTGCTGGGCCAGTGTGATAGAATTAGGCATAATTTATTACTCCTTTTTAGAATTGTCGGGCAGACCAAACGCCGCTCTTAATGCGGCATCGGCTGCAATCTGTGTGCCCCCACCTGTGCCGCCTTTGGTGGCAACGGGGGTCTTGTCATCGCCCTCCGGGAGGAAAGCGTTGGGATCGCTGTTCTGGTAGGACTTCACGAAGTCATCCATGCCCAGCAGCTTGCCCTCCTGCAAAGGCAGCTTTTTGGCGGTCAAATCCGCCACAAAGGCCTTTTTGGCGCTCTCGGAGGAAAATTTAAGACCGGCAACCGCGCCATTTATGGCAAAGCCATAATTGGCAGCGTCAAGCTGGTCTTTGAGCGCCTGGGTGTCCGTGTTGTACTTGGTTTCCCACTCATCCGCCTTGGCTTTGATACCCTCCACATCCATGTCCTTATAGGACTTGATGGTGGTGTTGGCGGTTTCAAGCTGGGTTTTCAGTCCGTCCCGCTCGGTGGTGAGGGTGGTGATGGTGTTGTTTTTCGCCTCAATGTCCTTGCCGTTTTCCGCCATAATGGCGTCAATGGCAGCCTTGGACAGCTTCACGCCCTCGCCCAGGTCAAGACCTTCCAAAAACTCTCTTTTCATGGTGTTCCTTTCCTCCGCTACGCTTTGTTTACGGGGGTGGCGTCCCCTGCGGTGCGCCCTTGTTACGCCCGGCGTGAGGCAAAAATGGTATGAAAAAACCGCCACGGGGGCGGTCATTCATCAAATATGGGTATAAGAAAACCGCCTTGCTTTGCGGCTTGGCGGTTTAATAATCTCTGAACGGACAACGCTCACAGATTTCTTTCCAATCCGGCTTTTGCTTAAAGCGGGCCGGGATGGCACTTTCAATGACGCCCTGGTTTTCCATACAGTCAACCGGGGTGACCCAGTCATCCACCAGCGGGCACTTTACAGCCTCGGCGGTGCCGGTCTCATCCGGGATGTATTCCACATCACCATGCTTTTTCATTGTTGTCTAACACCCCCATGATGGCCTTTATATTGTCATCATACTGTTCTGCAGGGAAAGCGGTACGGATGGCCTTTTGCTGGGTATCCACATACGCCGCGCCGGCGCTACTGAGATACCGCTCATACCGTCCATTCCAGACGGTCACGGAAACCCGGGCGCTCTGAATCCACTTCTCGGCTTGCGCCCTGGTAACATCATGGCCACGCTCTTTGTTGATATGTACATCATCAAAGGACAAATCCGCGACAGAGATGGGCTTGGGTGGGATGTTGACCTTGGCGGTCTTGGGCAGCCCCCCAGCTTTTTTCAACTCTGCCACCATTGTATCATACCGCTGCTTTTCTGCAAGTGCTTTTTCGTACTTTTTGGCATCCGCCCGGGCGCTGGCGGCTTGACTGCGCCCCCACCCGGCGATGCTTTCCCGCTCGGCCTGGCGCTTGAGGCCGGTCTGGTCAATAAAATCCTTTTGAACGCCCTGCCACTTGGCGATTTTGGCGGCGCTCTCCGTGGTGTCCAGCCCTGCGGCTTTCATGGCCACGTTTTCCCGTTTCCACCGGCGCAGGTTGCGCTCAATGCTGCGCTGCTGCTGGATGGCGTCATACTCGGTCATGGTCTGGCCGTTGTAAGTATATTTTTCCTTTGCGTACTCCTTGAGGAGGTCATTGGAGTAGGTCCGGGGCGCTCCCTCAAAGTAGGGGCTAAAGCTGTGGGAGCAATTCCACCCGCCCAGTCCAGGCCCGGAGCCGTAGCCCGTGACCTGGACAAAGTCGGGGTATTTGGAGGATTTGCCGGAGCGGCTAAAAATCTTGCCTTGCCACTCCGCATGAGAGGGACGGGCCCCGGCGTGGGCGGTGGTCTCCACCAGGTCAACACCCAGCTCATCCGCCCGCGCCTCTTGCATTTTCATGGCGGTCTGGTTGACGCCGGTGATGGTTGCCCGCCGCACGGCCACCTCAATGCTGTCAATGTGGCCGCTGGGGTATTCGATGGAGCCCACGCCCTGCTTTGCAAGGCTCTTGAGCGCCCCCTTGACGGCGGTGGCCGGGTCAATGGCCCCGCTGCTGATTTGCATATAGGCACGGTCCAGCGCCCGCTCAAATTGCTTGGTGGCGGTGTTGGCGGTGGTCTTGGTGAGGTTGGTAAAGAGGCCGTTGGTCTTTTT
>JAQVCU010000053.1 GCA_028689635.1 Oscillospiraceae bacterium | reverse complement strand
GTCCCCTTCACCTCCGGCTCAGGTTGAGGTACTCCCCCAACCTGCCGGCGTCCACTTCATAGGAGATCCCCAGGGAGCCGGGCCTGCCCACCACCTTGGTGGCATGGGCCGCAGCCTTTTGCAGCACAGCCTCCGGTTCCGGCGTGCCGAAGCTCTTTTCTGTATCGGCCCAGTTCACCAAAAAAGCTGCGATAAAAGAATCTCCAGCCCCCATGGTATCCACCGCCTCGGCGCGGCAGGCGAGAACCTGCCAAAGCTTTCCCCCGCTGTACAGGGCCGCGCCGCGGCCGCCCAAAGTCATCACCGCGCGACCCGCCCCAAGGCCGGTGACCCGGCGGCCCAGCGCTTCCAGTTCCTCTTGGGGCAGATGCCCGCAGGAGAGCATGGCAAAATCCACCCCCGGGCAGATCTTTTCCAGCTGTTCCTCCGTAAAATCGTCGTTAAAATCATAAGAAAGCCTCGCCCCTGCCCGAGAGAGCCTTTCGATCTCCTCCGGCGCAAGGCGGGAGGCATAACTGGCGCTTACGGCGTCAAACCCGGCGGCGTATTCCAGCTCCTCTCCGGTAAAATGAAAGGGATGCTCATCCAGGGCGCAGCTGCGGTTCCAATCTGTAAAGACCCGCTCGCCGCCGTGCAGCTCCACGATCGCATAGCCGCTGCACCCGCTCTCCCGATGGCAGTGGGAAAGATCCACGCCTCTCTCCAACAGGACCCGCTCCAAAATGCCCGCCACCCGGTCGTTGGCAAAAACCCCCATAAAGGCCGCCTGAGCCCCCAGCTCCGCGGCGTTGCATACCACGTTGAACTCGTTGCCGCCCGGATACATCCTCCCCTGGGCCGGGTAAATATCCACAACGCCGTGGCCGATCCCCAGTAGTTTCATCCCACATCCTCCTTTTGACAGCCCTGCGGGGCCGATGGTTTTATCCTATCCGCTTTCCCGGTCTCTGTCAACGGGATCCGCCGTCTTTTTCATTGGCCACATCGCCAAGATTTCACTGAAAAATTTGGTGAACTGCCCACTTGCCCCCCTGTGGGAAAGCCGTTATAATCAGAGAAGAAAAAGAACAGATGTTTTAATACGTATTAACTTTTTTGGGAGGACATTATGAAAAAACTTCAGAAAAAGCAGCTTGCGCTCTCCAATTTTCCCTATTACAAGTTTTCCCTGCGCTACGCGCTGGATTCCCTGCAGCGCCTGGGGGCCGAGACCATCGAGCTTTACGCCTGCGACCCCCATTTTCATGTGGACGACTGCGATATCCCGCAGGCCCGCACCACTTATCGGATGATCCGCGACCGCGGCATCCGGGTGGGCTGTCTGACCCCGGAGCAATGCAAATACCCCCTCAACGTCGCCAGTCAGAACCCAATCGCCCGCAAGCGCAGCATCGACGCCTATGTCAAATGCATCCAGTTTGCCGCCGAGATGGATTGCCCTCTCTGCCAGCTGCTCACTGGCTGGAGCGTGCTGGATGAACCGTTGGAGGACGCTTGGAAACGTTCGGTGGAATCCATGGAGTACCTCGGCAGGATCGCCGAAGGATACGGCGTGGAGATTGCCCTGGAGGTCTCTCCCCGCCAATACGCCACCATCACCAACTCCCCCACCACCATGCAGTTTCTAAAAGAAGTTGGTTCCCCCGCCCTCCACGGTATGATCGACGTAGCCTGCATGGGGGACGACCGCAAGGAGCCCGTGGCGGACGCCATCCGCGTGCTGGGCAAGGAACTGCGCCATGTCCACTTCGGCGATGGCAACCCCGGGGGCCATCTGATCTTAGGCGACGGTTCCCTGGATTTGGAAGGCGCCTTAAATCAGCTGGCTGAAGCCGGTTACAAGGGCCTGGTGAGCCTGGAGATCATGAACGGCCTTTATGAGGAAAACCCCGAGGAAGCCATGTCCCGCTCCGCCGCCTGGATGCGGGAGCATATGGAGTGATCCCGGCTCCGTCTAAATCCGGCCCAACTAAAAAAGCAGCCGAGTCGCTTCGGCTGCTTTTTTGTTCGGGCCAGGGCGGCTTTTTCCGCGAAAGGCCTTACTCTTTTCCCTTGTTTTCCCGTTTTCTCTGTTCCCGCCAGGCGTCGATCTGCGCCATACGCTCCCGCACCCGCGCTTCGCTGCCCTCCCCCGTGGGACGGTAGTAGCGCCGCCCCTGAAGGGAATCCGGCAGGCACTGCATATCGGTGATCTTTTCTTCAAAATCGTGGGCGTACTGATATCCCTTCCCATAACCCTGTTCTTTCATCAGCCGGGTAGGGGCGTTGCGGATCTGAAGGGGCACAGGCTCCGCCAGCATTTCCATGGCGTCCTTTTTGGCCGATTCATAGGCGGTATATAGGGCGTTGGATTTAGGCGCCATGGAAAGGTACACCACCGCGTGGGTCAAATGGACGGTGCACTCCGGCATCCCGATGAAATGGCAGGCCTGATAAGCCGCCACCGTGATCTCCAGGGCGCGGCTATCCGCCATGCCGATATCCTCGCTGGCAAAACGCACCAGCCGCCGGGCCACATACAGCGGATCTTCCCCCGCTTCCAGCATCCGGGCCAGCCAGTAAATGGCGGCTTGAGCATCGCTGTTGCGCATGGATTTATGCAGGGCGGAGATGAGGTTATAGTGCTCCTCGCCGTTTTTATCGTACAGCAGAGATTTTTTGCTGATGCACTGCTCCAGCACCTCGGGAGTGATCCGGGTAACCATGCCCTCCCGCTCGCCGTTGAGCACCACCATTTCCAGGGTAGAAAGGGCTACCCGGGCGTCCCCGTTGGCAAAGGCGGCGATCATCTCCAGCATCCCGTCCTCACAGCGGATGTCCATTTCGCCAAAGCCCCTGGGATCGGTGAGAGCCCGGCGAAGCAGCCCGGTCAGATCCTCCGCCGTAAGGGCCTGGAGAACGAACACCTTGCAGCGGGAGAGCAGCGCCGAATTGATCTCGAAGGACGGGTTTTCCGTGGTGGCGCCGATGAGGGTGATGCTCCCCTTCTCCACAAAAGGCAAAAAAGCGTCCTGCTGGGCCTTGTTGAAGCGATGGATCTCATCCACAAAAAGGATGGTCTTGTCGCCCATGAGCCTTCCCCGCTCCGCCCGGTTCATGACCTCTTTGATCTCCTTGATCCCGCTGGTCACGGCGCTAAAGTCAATAAATTCCGCCTTGGTGCGCCGCGCGATGATACGGGCAAGGGTGGTCTTCCCCACCCCGGGCGGGCCCCAAAAGATCATGGAAGAGACCTGGTCTCGGTCGATCAGCTGGCGCAGGACCTTCCCCTCCCCCAGCAGATGCCGCTGTCCCGCAAATTCCTCCAGCGTCTCCGGACGCAGCCGGGAAGCCAGCGGGGCGCCGGCCGATGGATTTTCAAACAACGACTGCTGCTGCATGCCGCCGCCTCCTTGCTCAGAGCCTGTTTTTCCTATATTATATGCTTTGCGCTGCGGAAAGACAAGCAAATTTTAAACATTTGTTCCTTTCTTGCTTATAGGTCACGCCCGACCTGTACGATCCCATAGAGGAGCAGGTCAGGGCCTTTCTTCGCGGGGAATGATCTCTCTCCCGGTTTTACTTTTGCACGGCTGCCCTTTCGGCGGCTGTGCAAATTTTTTTATTTTCCCCCTTGACACTGACGTTACGTCATGGTCTATGATAAAGACAAGAAGAAGCCCGGCCGGGATCTTCCTTTTCAAACCCCTGGGAGGAATGCTTATGAAACCGCTTACTGTCAGCCAAATCTCGCGCCTCACCGGCGTCAGTGTGCGCGCCCTGCATTATTATGATCAGATCGGGCTGCTGCGCCCCGGCTGCGTCACCGAAGCCGGATATCGCCTTTACGGCGGGGAGGAGCTAAAAAAGCTCCAGCAGATTCTGTTTTTCCGGGAGCTGGATTTTTCGCTGAAAGAGATCCGGACGATCATGGAGTCGCCCGGGTATCAAAGCCAGACGGCCCTTGCCCATCAGCGAGATCTGTTGACACTGCAAAAGGAGCGGCTGGAAAAGCTCATCGCCCTCATCGACCGCACCATAGAAGGAGGAACCGATATGGAATTCACTGAATTTGACAACACCGAGATCCAAAAAGCCAAAGAGCAGTATGCCGAGGAAGCCCGGCAGCGCTGGGGCGATACCGAAGCCTGGGCCGAGAGCGAACGCCGCACCGCAGGCTATGACAAGGCCGATTGGGACCAGGCCGCCGCCGAAGCCGAGACGGTCTACCGCAGCTTCCTCGCCGCCATGCCCCTGGGGCCGGAAAGCGAGCAGGCTCAGGCCGCCGTAAAAAGCTGGCAGGATCATATCACCCGCCGCTGGTATCTCTGTACCGATGAGATCCTCGCCGGACTTGGCGAAATGTATGTCCAGGATCCCCGCTTTACCCAGAACATTGACAGCCGCGGCGCCGGGCTCGCCCAATTTATGAGCGACGCCATCCGCCTCTTCTGCCAGCGGCGCGGAGGCCCTGAGGAAAATCCGAAAAAAGATTGACTTTCGGCCTGTGAAAGCGTATAATCCGGACTATAAACCTGTGATGGAGAAGTAAAACCGCAGATCGGTCCCACAGAGAGCCGGGGGCGCTGAAAGCCCGGCGGGCGCGAAGCGGACAAATGGTCTCCGGAGGGCGGGGCGAACGGCTGCACGCGGCCAAGTATCCTTCGACGCACTGCCGGCGTTATCGGGCAAGCGGCGTATCTGCGCCGGTCGAGTGGATCTGATCTAAGATCAATCAAGGTGGTACCGCAGGAAGAATTTTTCGGCCTGTCCTTGGCTTTTTTGCCGGGGACAGGTTTTTTATTTTCCCGGAGGCATCTGACAAAACAGGAGGAAGGAACAATGGCAAAAACCCTATGGATGGGCAACGAGCTCATCGCCCTGGGCGCGATCCGCGCCGGCGTCAACCTGGTGTCCGGCTATCCCGGCACCCCGTCCACGGAAATATTGGAGACCGTGGCGCGGCACAACCCCGGCGATATTTATGTGGAATGGTCCACCAATGAAAAATCCGCTTTGGAGGTAGCCGCAGGCGGCGCCTACACCGGCGCCCGCACCATGGTCACCATGAAGCAGGTGGGGCTCAACGTGGCCTCCGATCCCCTGATGAGCCTTGCCTACATCGGTGTCAAAGGCGGCATGGTGGTGATGGTGGCAGACGACCCCGGCCCCATTTCCTCCCAGACAGAACAGGATACCCGCCGGTTTGCCGCTTTTGCAAAGCTTCCGGTGTTCGATCCCTCCAGCCCGGAGGAAGCTTACGCCATGATCGGCGACGCCTTTGATTATTCTGAAAAATACGGCACGCCCGTGCTGTTCCGTCCCACCACCCGCGTCTGCCACGGCTGCGCCTCGGTAGAGCTGGACGAAAACCGCAAAAAAATAGCGCCCGACGGCTTTGTCAAGGACAGCCGTTGGGTGATCTTCCCCCGCCTTACCTATCAAAACCACATAAAGGTCGAGGAGCGCAACCCCCGCCTGGGGGAGGATTTTTCCTCCTATGGCGGCAACCGCCTCACCGGATCCGGCAAAAAAGGCGTCGCCTGCGGCGGCGTAAGCTACAGCTACGCCATGGAATCTCTGGATGGGAAAGACGGTTTTAAACTGCTGAAGGTCGGCACCCCCCATCCCTTTCCGGAAAAGCTGGCCCTGGAATTTCTCTCCGGCCTGGATACGGTTTTGTGCGTCGAGGAGTTGGATCCCGTCATCGAGGACGCCCTGACCATGATTGCGGGCAAATACCACCTGCCGGTGGATATCTTGGGCAAACGCACCGGACACATCCAGCCCGCCGGGGAAAACACCGTGGAATCGGTGCGGGCGGCGGCCTTTCGCTTTTTGAATATCCCCCTGCCGCAGTCCCCCGCCGCAAAAGAGGCGCCTGCCCTGCCGGTACGCCCGCCGGTGCTTTGCGCCGGGTGCCCGCACCGCGGTTCCTTCTATGCTGTCAAGCAAGCCATGAAAGGCAAAAAGGCCGTCTTTTCCGGCGATATCGGCTGCTACACCCTGGGCAACGCCGCCCCCCTGGACATGGTGGATACCTGCCTGTGCATGGGCGCCGGGGTCACCGTGGCCCAGGGCCTGCACCGCATGGAGCCCGACGCCGTCAATTTCGCCTTTATTGGGGATTCTACCTTTTTCCATACCGGGATCCCCGGCGTCATCAACGCCGTTTACAACGAGACCGATATCGTCCTCATCGTGCTGGATAACGCCACCACCGCCATGACCGGGCATCAGCCCCATCCCGGCACCGGCAAGACCATGATGGGCGAGATCTCAGAAAAGATCAGCATCCCCGCCGTGCTCACCGCCCTGGGGGTCAAAACGGTGCTGGAGGCCGACCCTCTGGATCTACCCGCGGCCATCGGTGCGGTAACCGCTGCCGCCGCCCAAAAGGGCGTCTCCGCCGTGGTGTTCCGCTCCCCCTGTATCGCCATTGCAAAACCGAAAGCGGCCCTTGCCGTGGACAGCGCCCAATGCGTCGGCTGTAAAAAATGCGTCCGGGAGCTGGGCTGTCCCGCCATTGTAATGGAGAATGGCAAAGCCGCCATCGAGCCCTCCCTCTGCTATGGGTGCGGCCTGTGTGCCGGCGTCTGCCCCACCGGGGCCATTCAAGGAGGCAAAACCCATGATTAATTGTATTTTAGCAGGCGTCGGCGGCCAGGGGACTGTCCTCGCCTCTAAATTGATCGCCCAGACCGCCATGGAGCAGGGCCACACCGCCCATACCGCCGAGACCATCGGCATGGCCCAGCGGGGCGGCTCGGTAGTAAGCCATGTACGCATCGGCCAAGGCGCTTATTCGCCCCTGATCCCCAAGGGCTCCGCCCAGATCCTCATCGCTTTTGAGCCCGCAGAGGCCGTGCGCACCTTGCCCTATCTTGCGCCGGACGGCGTGATGGTCGTGGCGCAAAAGGCTGTAAAGCCTGTCACTGCGGCCCTTTCCGGTTCTAATTACGACGGCGCTGAAATGCTGCGGTTCCTGCGGGAGGACGGCCGCCGCCTGATCCTGGTAGACGGCGAAGCTATCCTGCGGCAGTGCGGCTCTTCCAAGGCGCTCAACGTGGCCCTGTTGGGGGCGGCCGCCGCCAGCGGCGTGCTCGGCTTCTCTGTGGCGGATGTGGAAAAGGCCATCCGCGCGCGGATCCCTCAAAAATATCTTGATATCAATTTGCAGGCCCTTTCCCTGGGGGCCGCAGCGGGAGGACAAAACAAATGATGACCGAAACCCAATTTTTGCAGATCCAGAACATGCTCTCCACCATCAAGGAGAAAAGCGCTTTTTACCGCCAAAAGTTTGACGGAGTCGACCTGGCTGCGGTCAAATCCAAAGAGGATTTTGAAAAGCTGCCCTTCTCCACCAAAGGCGATCTGCGCGACGCCTACCCCCTGGGCCTTCAGGCCGCGCCGGATGAAGAGATCGTGCGCATCCATTCCTCCTCCGGCACCACCGGCGTGCCGGTCATCATCCCCTATACCCGGCAGGATGTGGCGGACTGGGCGGAGATCTTTAAGCGCTGCTATGAGACCGCCGGCATCACCAACCTCGACCGCATCCAGGTAACGCCTGGCTACGGCCTGTGGACCGCCGGCATCGGCTTCCAGACCGGCGCTGAGCTGCTGGGCTCCATGGTCATTCCCATGGGCCCCGGAAACACCGATAAACAGCTTAAAATGATGGAGGACATGAAATCCACCGTGCTCTGCGCCACCTCCTCCTATGCCCTTCTTCTGGCGGAGGAGATCACCCGCCGCGGTATCCGGGACCATCTCCACCTGAAAAAAGGCGTGATTGGTTCCGAGCGCTGGGGCGAAAAAATGCGCCGCCGCATTGCGGGGGAATTGGGCGTACAGCTCTATGATATCTACGGCCTCACCGAGATCTACGGCCCCGGCATCGCCATGAGCTGCGACTACGAATGCGGCATGCATTACTGGGACGATTATATCTACTGCGAGATCATCGATCCCAAAACCTGCGAAGTCCTGCCGGAAGGCACGATCGGCGAGCTGGTCATCACCACCCTGCGCAAGCAAGGGGCTCCCCTGATCCGCTACCGCACCCACGACCTCACCCGCATCCTCCCCGGGGAGTGCGCCTGCGGCTCCCCCTACCCCCGTATCGATACCCTCATCGGCCGTACCGACGACATGATCAAGGTCAAGGGCGTCAACATCTTCCCCGGCCAGATCGACGAATTGCTCAAAGAGGTCAAGGGCGTCAGCTCTGAATATCAGGTGATGATCGACCATCTGGGCGGCCGCGATATCATGACCCTCTTTTTCGAGACCGACGCCGGCTGCGACCGCAGCCAGCTGGAGACCGACGTCAAGATGCATTTTAAAACAAAAATCGGCATTTCCATCGCGGCAAAGGCCGTCGCCATCGGCGAGCTGCCCCGCAGCGAGAAAAAATCCACCCGCATCTTTGACAACCGTTATTGATCCCCCTCAGGGGCTGCCGCGCCGGAACAGAAAACAGTTCCGGCGCGGCTTTTTGCGCTGAATTTTATTTGAGAAACGCCCCACAATATAGTATAATAACTGAAATGTAGTTATTATACTCGATTTTTATGGCCGCCCGGCGGCGCGTCATTCTCCTGCCCCGGCGGCCTGTGCCCCCTTGTGAAACCGCAGGAGCCCGGTCGCGATCTTCCGGAGACCTTTGCCGCGGTTTGACCGGCTGGAAACATATGCAACGCAGGGCTGAACCTGCCTGATGCGGAGGGATCCCAATTGTCAAAATTCCCATCTTTTCATATTTCTTTTTCCAAAGATACGTTGGTCATGCTGCTTACCTTTCTCTTTTCTCTGGCGCTGATCTTCGGCGGAAACCGCTATGCCGTCAGCCATATGACCGCTTTGGACCGCGACGCCGACATTTTCCAAAAGGCAAAGGTCACAAGTGTTCTCCGCCGCGCCTCCGCCGAATCGGAAATGGATACCGTCGGCTTTTCCACCGGCGTCAACATCACCTTTGAAGCCCGGCTTCTGGGCGGCGAACACAGCGGAGAGACCGTGACCGCCATCCAAAATACCGACCCCGATTTTCCCGGGCAGATCCGCGACGTGCAGGAGGGGGATACCGTCATCCTGCAGAGCATCCAGAACATGGGCCCGGACGATCGGATCTGGTCTCTGACGGAATATGTGCGCACCGATGACCTGTTGGTGCTTGGCCTTGTCTTTTTTGCCCTGTTGCTGCTGTTTGGACGGGGAAAGGGTTTTCGCACCATCGTCTCTTTGGGCCTTACCTGCCTGGCGGTATTTTTGGTCTTCATCCCGGCGGTGCTGGCCGGTTTTAACATCTATCTCTGGTCGGTATTGGTCTGCGTCTTCATCACCGCCGCCACCCTTCTGGTGGTCTACGGCTCCGGCGTCAAAACCGCTACCTCGGCGCTGGGCTGTATCGGCGGCGTGCTGGTCTCCGGCCTGCTCACCGTGATCATGGATCGCGTCATGCAGCTTACCGGCATGACCACGGAAGAATCCATGTATCTGCTGCTGCTTTATCCGGAACGCCCCATCGATTTGCGGGCGGTGATCTTTTCCGCCATCATCATCGGCGCCGTGGGCGCCATTATGGATGTTTCCATCTCCATCTCCTCCGCCCTGCGGGAGATCTGTGATACGGCCAGCGCCCCCGGTTTTCGGCTGCTGATGCGCTCTGGCCTCAACATCGGCCGCGATATGATGGGCACCATGGCCAACACCCTGGTGCTGGCCTATATCGGCAGCGCCCTTTCCATGGTGCTGCTTCTGGCGGCCTCCGCCGATTCTATCCTTCAGCTGCTCAACCGGGAGATGATCGTGGCGGAGATCCTGCAGGCGCTGGTGGGCAGCATTGGCATCCTCTTCACTATCCCCCTCACCACCCTGATCTGCGCCCTCCTATATCCCCGGGGCGGGCACGGCGCAGGTGCGGTCGCGGAGAAAAAAGGCGCCGCTCAATAAACCGCGTCACGGCCGGGGCCTGCCCCGGCCGTTTGCCAAATAAAAATTGGGGCCCTGCCCCTTTTTCAAGGAGAATCTGTATGAAAGACGGCCTGATCAAGACAGCCGCCGCTACCCCGCGGATCCGCGTGGCGGACTGCGAGGGTAACAGCGCGGCTGTAATCGAAAAGATGAAGGAGGCTGCGGCCCTGGGCGCCGGGCTTCTGGTCCTGCCGGAGCTCTGTCTTACCGGGTATACCTGCGGCGACCTGTTTGGGCAAACCCCGCTTTTGGAAGGCGCTCTGTGCGCCCTGCGCCGATGCGCCAAGGCCAGCCGCGGGCTTTCGCTGCTCACTTTGGTCGGCGTCCCCCTTCGCCACAAGGGCAAGCTTTACAACTGTGCCGCCGTGCTGTGGGAGGGAGAGATCCTCGGCGTCGTCCCCAAGACTTTTCTACCGAACTATGGTGAATTTTACGAGAAACGCAATTTCGCCGCGGCTCCGCCGGAAAACGGCGTCCTGGAGCTGGACGGGCGATCCGTTCCCTTTGGCACAAAGCTGTTGTTCCAGGCCCGGGAGCTGCCGGATCTTGTTTTGGCTGTAGAGATCTGTGAGGATCTCTGGTCGGCGGCCCCTCCCTGCGTCCTCCATGCCGCCGCGGGGGCCACGGTGATCGCCAACCTCTCCGCCAGCGACGAGACCATCGGCAAAGCCGATTACCGCCGGGCCCTGGTGGGCGGGCAATCCGCCCGGCTGCTGTGCGCCTATCTTTATGCCGACGCCGGCGAAGGGGAATCCACCACCGATATGACCTTTGCCGGGCACAACCTCATTGCGGAAAACGGCGCCCTTCTGGCGGAGAGTGCCCTGTTCCGGAACGAGACGGTCTTCGCCGATCTGGATCTGCAGCGCCTGGCCTTCGACCGGCGGCGCAACACCACCTTTCCGGAATCCGCCCCCGCCGGTTATCAGACGGTCTTTTTCTCCATGCCTCTGCGGGAAACCGTCCTCCAGCGCCATATCTCCCCCACGCCCTTTGTGCCGCCTCAGGGCGCCGACCGCGAGCAGGTCTGCGCCACCATTTTGGATATCCAGTCCCAGGGGCTGCGCCGCCGCCTGGAACACTCCCACAGCGCCAAAGCGGTGATCGGGGTCTCCGGCGGGTTGGATTCCACCCTCGCCATGCTGGTCGCGGCCCGCGCGCTGAAAGGGATGGGCCGGCCGGCCTCCGACCTGATGGCGGTGACCATGCCCTGCTTTGGCACCACCCAGCGCACCCGGGGCAATGCGGAGATCCTCTCCCGCTGCCTGGGGGCGGATTTTCGCACCGTCGATATCACCGCCGCCGTGCGCCAGCATTTTGCCGATATTGGCCAGCCGGAAGAAGACCACAGCGTCACCTATGAAAATTGCCAGGCCCGGGAACGCACCCAGGTCCTGATGGATCTGGCCAACCAGTGCGGCGGCATGGTGGTAGGCACCGGGGATCTCTCGGAGCTGGCCCTGGGCTGGGCCACCTACAACGGCGACCACATGTCCATGTATGGCGTCAATTCCTCCATCCCCAAGACCCTGATCCGCTATATCATCCGCCATGCCGCCGGACAAAGCGACGATCCGGCGCTTCAAAAGGTCCTTTTTGATATTTTGGATACCCCGGTTAGCCCGGAGCTGCTCCCTGCCAAAGACGGGGTGATCTCCCAGGTCACAGAAGATATCGTCGGCCCCTATGAGCTACACGATTTTTTCCTCTACTACACCATCCGCTGGGGCTTTTCCCCCGCCAAGATCTTTCGGCTGGCCCGACGCGCTTTTTCCGGTTCCTACGGCGACGACGTCATCCTTCGCTGGCTTTCCGTGTTTTTCCGGCGCTTTTTCCAGCAGCAGTTTAAGCGCTCCTGCCTGCCGGACGGCCCCAAGGTCGGCTCGGTCACCCTTTCTCCCCGCGGGGATTGGCGCATGCCCAGCGACGCCTGTGCCGCCCTTTGGCTCTCGGAGATCGCCGCTTTGGAAAAAGATATGGCATAACGTTTTGCCCGTCAAAAAGGCCGCCTTCCTCAAAAGAGGAAGGCGGCCTTTTGATAAGCTTTATTTTGCGACCTTGATTCGGGTGAGGGCTCGTTTGAGCTTGAGCTCCGCAGTGCGCTGCTCCACATTGCTGTTTTTTTCCTGCAGGGCTTTCTCCGCATTTTCCTTCGCGCGCTCAGCGCGCTCCAGGTCGATCTCATCCGCCCACTCAAAGGTGACGGCGACAATGCGGACCAGGCCTTTGCTCACGCTGACCATCCCGCTGTTGCAGGCGGCCCGGCGCACTTCCTCGCCCACGGTGACGCGGGCTTCCCCGATGTCCAGGGCAGCCACATAATCCGCATGGTTGCGCAGGATACCGACCTCGCCCTCCGTGGTGCGCACCACCACTTTTTCGGCTTCGCCGTCAAAATAGACGCCGTCCGGGGTCACGATCTGCAGAGGAAACGGGTTCATTGCTTATTCCCCCTTCCGGGCTTTCTCGACAGCTTCGTCGATGGTTCCCACAAACAGGAACGCAGACTCGGGCAGGTCGTCGTGCCGGCCCTCGATGATCTCTTTAAAGCCGCGGATCGTCTCCTTCAGCGGGACATAGCGGCCTTCCATACCGGTAAACTGCTCGGCTACGGTAAAGGGCTGGGAGAGGAAGCGCTGCACCTTTCTGGCGCGGGCCACGGTCAGCTTGTCATCCTCAGAAAGTTCGTCCATACCCATGATGGCGATGATATCCTGCAGCTCTTTATAGCGCTGGAGGATCCGCTGTACATCGCGGGCCACCTCATAGTGCTCCCGGCCTACAACGTCGGGGGTCAGGATCCGGGAGGTGGAATCCAGCGGATCCACCGCCGGATAGATGCCCTGGGACGCAATGGCACGGGAAAGTACCGTCGTCGCGTCCAGATGGGCAAAGGTGGTGGCCGGAGCCGGGTCGGTCAGGTCGTCGGCCGGCACATACACCGCCTGAACGGAGGTGATGGAACCCTTCTTTGTGGAGGTGATACGCTCCTGCAAAGCGCCCATCTCGGTAGCCAGGGTTGGCTGATATCCAACGGCGGAAGGCATACGGCCCAACAGAGCCGACACCTCGGAGCCCGCCTGGGTAAAACGGAAAATGTTATCGATGAAAAGCAACACGTCCTGTCCTTCACGGTCGCGGAAATATTCCGCCATGGTAAGGCCGGAAAGGGCTACGCGCATACGGGCTCCCGGCGGCTCGTTCATCTGGCCGTAAACAAGGGCCGTTTTGTTGATAACGCCGGATTCCTTCATCTCGTTGTACAGGTCGTTGCCCTCTCGGGTACGCTCGCCAACGCCCGAGAATACGGAAAGGCCGCCATGCTGCTTGGCCACGTTGTTGATCAGTTCCATGATCAGTACGGTCTTGCCAACGCCGGCGCCGCCGAAGAGGCCGATTTTACCGCCCTTGGCGTAGGGCCCGATGAGATCGACAACTTTGATGCCGGTCTCAAGGATCTCGGTGGTGCTCTCCTGCTCGTCATAGGCCGGGGCTTTTCGATGGATCGGCCAGCGCTTCGGGGCCTCCGGCGCCGGCATGTTGGCCACCGGCTCGCCCAGCAGATTGAAAATACGTCCTAAGGTGTTGTTGCCCACCGGAACGGTTATGGGGCCTCCGGTGTCCTTTGCCGCAATGCCGCGGCACAGGCCATCGGTGGAGCTCATGGCGATGCAGCGGACGACGTCGTCGCCCACATGCTGCGCCACTTCCACGATCAGT
>JAQVCU010000108.1 GCA_028689635.1 Oscillospiraceae bacterium | reverse complement strand
AGCAATTCAAATGCAAAAAACCCGCGAGGATAGAGCGGAGCGGGCCAGACTGCTCTACGTGGCCATGACCAGAGCCAGAGAAAAGCTGATTCTTATGGGAACAGTGAAAAAGTGGGAAAATCCCACGTGGCAGCTCCCAACGGGAGAGTTCCGCGTGGAACAGGCGGGCAGCATGATGGACTGGGTGTGCCAAACGGTGCAGGGGTCTGTTTTGGACTTGAGTAAAAGGGATGGAAACGGACACGCGTCTGAAATGCACACATTATCAACAGGTTTTCCACAGGGCGCAAACCGTTGTAAAATAAGGACTTTGCCAGTATATATCCACAGACCTGTGGAAAAAGATAATGTTTTCAACAGCCTGGTGAAAAGTCTAACTGTGTTAAAAACAGAGCCGCAGGCGGCACAGGAGGGCATGCTTCTAAGCCTTGTGGACAATGAAAAACCCACGTCTATCCCGGTCAAAACATCGGTGACGGCGCTGTGTAAGTCACAGGGTGTGGAAAACCTGTGGGAAGAGCCTGAGGAAAACCGGTGGATAAAGAGCCGGGAGGAAACGGACAGGCTGCCGGGCAAGCGAAGGGCCATGAAGGAAAAGCCGGATTTTCTGGGCGCGCCGGAAAAAACGGCGGCGGATATGGGCACGGCGGTGCATCAGGGCTTGGCCATGGCGGACTACGCAGGGCTAAAAGGATTGACAAACCCGCAGGAGGTGCTCAAGGAGACCAGCCGCCAGCTAGATCAGCTGACAAGCGCGGGGCGGATGACGGCGGATCAGCGAAAAATCATACCCGATCAGTGGCTGGCAGGCTTTTTTAAAAGCGATCTCGGCCAACGGGCCATGCAAAGCGAAAGGTGTAAGCGGGAGTATTCGTTTAACCTGCGGCTGCACGGGGGGCGGGAGGAGCTTTTGCAGGGCGTGATCGACCTGTGCTTTGTGGAAAACGGGCAATGGGTGCTGGCTGATTATAAAACCGACCGAGCGCAGGACGAGGAAACGCTGACGCGGCGCTATGCCGCCCAATTACAGTATTATGCCGCGGCACTGGAAAAGATTACGGGAGTCGAGGTTCGCCAAATTTACCTGTTCGCGCTGCGCGCCGAGCGGGCCTATGAGATAGAAAAGAGGCTGCCAAATGAAATTTGACCTGCACTGCCACACGAGCTATTCAACGGACGGGGAGCAGACCATGGAGGCGCTGTGCAAAAGGGCCAGCGCGCTGGGTCTTGACGGGGTAGCGATTACCGACCATCTGGAAACAGGGCACGACGATCCCATATGGTCCACGCCGCCAAGGTTTGATAAAAGACAGGCGGAGCTTGAAAGAGAAAGGCTGAAATACCCGCAAATGAAGATATGGAGCGGGGTTGAGATCGGCGATGATCTGGGAACGAGGGACGAAATAGGGGAGATACTTAAAAAGGGAAGGTTTGATTTTCACCTGCTGTCGCTGCATCTGGTAAACGGAGTTGATCCGTATGAGGGGGCATACTTTGAGGGCCGGAGCCAGCAGGAGGCATATAGGGAATACGCCGAGGCGGTGGGCAAGAGCATACTCACCTTCCCCGATTTTGACGCGGTGGCCCATCTGGGGTATGTGGCGAAGTTTGCGCCCTACCCCAAGGAGGTCAGGTCGTTTAACATGGCGCATGGCGGGGAAATATTGGAGGAAGTGCTGAGGTTTTTGGTGAAAAACGAGAAGGCGCTGGAGGTGAATTGCTCCACATATGCCATGTATGGGGAGCCGAACCCGGGGGCCGACGTGATTAAAAGGTATGTGGCGCTGGGAGGCGAGCTGTTTACCTTTGGTTCGGACGCGCATACCAGCGAAAAGATGTATAGAGATGTGGAAAAAGGGAAAAAATTAACAAGGGAGCTCGGGGGAAAATGGGAGTGCTGGTTTGAAAATAGGGAGAGAAAAGCGATAAGGCTGTAAGGCGTAAAAAAAAGGGTCAAGGGCCAATGGCCCTTGCGGGGTGCAGGGGCAGAGCCCCGCCCGCCGGAGGCCCTCGCCGTTCCCACCCCGCGCCGAAGCGCAATAAAGCGAATAGCCCAGCGAGCCAGGACGAAGTCCTGTGCGATGCTGGGCGGCCACACAAAAGAGGCAACCACATGCCCCTTTATCAATGCCTGTCCGCCTTCCTAACCCCATTTTCCAGCCATCCCCTTTTTCGTACCATTTGTAAAAATACACGTTCTGAGCGCATACAGGGGCGAAAGTTTGTGTGAAGGACTTGTGATTGACCGCTGGTTATTGTATAATGTAAGTTGTATAAGAATACCAGCAAAAGGAGCAACTGACCTTGAGCGATTATAGGAATAACGATAAGAATGCCAGAAACGGAGAAACGCCTAACGCCGACAGCACGCAGAATACCCGCGTGATGAAGCCGATCAATAGCGGCGCTAAGTATTCCAATACGGCGGCATATTTGCAGCAGCGCGCGCATTATGTGGCTCCGGCAAGGGCTGACGAGCCGCCTGCGCCCGAGAAGGAGGAAGCCCTTGCTGTGGAAAACAATGCGGATGTAGATAGGAACCATCGGCAGCCGAGAAACGCCGCTCCCGCCATTGAGGAAGCAGCGCCTGTGAATAACGCCGTTCCGGTGGCTTCGGCGGAGAATCGGGAGGGTACGCCCAGACGGCACCGGCGCATGAGCCGCTATGCGGCTGGAGAAACAGCGGAAAATGCACAAGGGACGGATGAACAGTCCGCCTCGGCCTATGCCCGTCCGGCCAGCCAGCCCGCAGGGGTGGAAGAGGCTGATTATGAGGACGCGGATGTGCGTACCGCATCGCCCGTGCCCGCGCCGCCCGTCAACCAGCGGCTGCGTCCCCCCAGACAGGAAATACCTGACAATGTGCGCCGCCCCAGCGGTATGATGCAGGAGGCACGCCAGCGGCCCGTTATCAGGCCTGAGCAGACCGACGTCGGTCAGACGCAGCCTGATCGGATGATGTCCGACCGTCCTC
>JAQVCU010000107.1 GCA_028689635.1 Oscillospiraceae bacterium | reverse complement strand
TCCATCGAGCTGTCCGCCGACGGACCCATCCGCCCCCCCTATGCCGTCTATTTCCAGGGGGGACTGACCTGGTATCACGCAAAGCTGGGGATTTTGATGTCCCTGCAAAAGCTGGCGGAGGCGGACCTTGTAACGCTTCCTGGCTGATCTCCCCTGCACCTTGAAAATTTATGATTATCTTAGGAGAATTTGAACCATGTGGTTTTGGCTTTCCCTGATTGCGCTGCTCTGCTGGAGCGGCTCCGACCTGTTTTCCAAAATTGGCTGCCGGGATGCCCGGGATGCCTACAGTCACCTAAAAATGGTGATGGCCGTGGGTGTGGTGATGGGCCTTCATGCCGCTTATGAGGTCCTACTTGGCGGCACCGTCATCAACCTGGACATCATTTTGACCTATCTGCCCGTCTCGCTGCTGTACATCGGCTCCATGACCCTGGGGTATCTGGGACTGCGGTATATCGAGCTGTCCATCTCCTCGCCCATCTGCAACTCCTCCGGCGCGCTGGTGGCCGTTCTGGCCCTCCTCCTGGGGCAGGAGCGCTATAGCCCCCTGGCGCTGTGCGCCGTGGCGCTGGTGTGCGTGGGTGCCATCGGCCTGGGCGTAGTGGATGCCCATGAGGACCCCGAGCTTCGGGCCCAGAGACAGGAGCAGGGCAATTACAAATACGCCAAAAGCGCCCTGGCCCTGGCGCTGCCGGTGGCATACTGCCTGCTGGACGCTCTGGGCACCTTTGCGGACAACCGGGTGCTGGAGACGCTGAACGAGGACTCCGCCAATGTGGCCTATGAACTGACGTTCCTGGCCGCAGCGGCAGTGTGCTTTGTGTACGTGGTCCTCATCAAAAAGGATCGCCTGATCCCCAAAATGGAGGCTCCCAAATACACCGGCGCAATTTTTGAGACCGCCGGCCAATTTGCCTACATCTACGCCATCGCGGACTCGGAGCATCTGGCTCTCTCCGCCCCTATCATCTCCGCCTACTGTGCGGCCTCGGTGCTCTGGAGCCGCATCTTCTTAAAGGAGAAACTCTCCTGGAAGCACTACAGCATGATTTTGCTGGTGGTGATCGGAATCGTCATCATGGGTGTTTTCGATATGTAACTTAAAACTCCCCTCCGTGCTATGCACGGAGGGGAGTTTTTCACTCTGCGGCGCGCCGTCAGCTACCCTGAATCCGCCGGTCCAGCCGGGCCAGGAAATAAGCCAGCACAAACCCGCCCACGCAGCACAGCGCGGACAGGGCAATTTCCGTCACGCCGACATAGGCAGTTGGGATGATTACCAGGGTGGACGCCAACACGAACCCCAGAATACCGTGAAAGGCAACGGAATAGTGCCGCCGGAAAAACCAGCTCACCAGCCGCGCCAGCAGCACGATGGTCAGCAGCATTCCCGGCAGGCTGGCTGACAGCACCAACAAGTCCAGATTGGCCAGCCCCTTGAGCATGGGCTGATACAGCCCCAGGGCCATCATAACGGAGGAGGAGGTCATGCCGGGGATCACCACGCTCATACCCCACAAAGCGCCGCAGAAATTGTACCACCAGAAGTTGGGCTCCACCGTGGCGTGGGCCACATGACCCACATAGAACAGCCCGACAAAAATCACCAGCGCACACAGAGAAAAGCTGGTCCAGGAGGCGGCGCTGCGCCCCTCCTTCCCGGCCTCCCGGAAGAGAGCGGGCACCGTCCCCACAATCAATCCAACGAAGAGCCATGTGGTCACGGTACTGGACAGATCAATGGCTGCCGCGATGCCCTTGGCAAAACCCAAAAAGCCCACGCACCAGCCCAGAATCAGCGGCAGAAACCACTTCCAGTATTTGGGGATCGCTTTTCGGGGCTTGGTCAACACCTCCATAAAGGGGCGGTAAATGTCAAAGGCCACCGCCAGCACGCCGCCGGAGACTCCCGGCAAAATGGCCCCTGCGCCAATCAGCACGCCGCACAGCAGATCCCGCAGCCAGCGAATCATAAAATTTTTGTCCGGTTTTTGCCTCACTGTCCCCTGTCCCCCGCTGCTTTTGCAAATATTTTTAATGTGTTAGATATCATATCAGTTTTGCCACGCAATCGCAATCCAATCCCCACAGAAATCTCTCCAAAAATGTCATTTTCAGGAACCCCTTTCCCTTGTTTTGTGCAAATAGCACAATTCCTTTCCTGATTTTTTTCCTTTCTGTAGAAAATAACCAGTTGACAGAACCGTGGAGAACAGGTAAACTACATTCATAGGCAATTCAAAATCGAATATTGTAAAGACGATGAAGAGAAGAGTACGCAGGCAGATACGTCAAAGAGAGTCCCGTTTGGTGGAAAGGGATACGGAAGGGCTTGCCGAATATGGTCTTGGAGTTGCGCGGCCGACCATCCATGGGATTTAGGCTGCGACGTGATGCGCACGTCACAGCGCGGGAGTGTGTTTGCACTCTTTAAGGCCGGTTTCGTGAGGAGCCGTGCGAACCAAGGTGGTACCACGACGTTTGTTACGCTCGTCCTTGATGCGAATGCATACAAGGGCGGGCTTTTTATTTTTCCCCTTCCAAAACCATCCGTAAAGGAGCTTTGACATGGCGGAATCATCCATCATTCAAATTCAGCATTTGACCAAGACCTTTGGCGCCGGCCAGAGTGCCGTAACCGCACTGGAGGACATCAACCTGGACATTCACCAGGGTGAGATTTTCGGCATCATCGGCCTGTCCGGCGCGGGCAAAAGCACTCTGGTGCGGTGCATGAACCTGCTGGAGCGGCCCACCAGCGGCAGTGTTCTGGTGGACGGCCGGGAGATGACAGCCCTGTCCGAAAAGGACCTGCGGCTGGCCCGGCGCAGCATCACCATGATTTTCCAAAGCTTTAACCTGCTGATGCAGCGAACCTGCCTGAAAAACATCTGCTTCCCCATGGAGATCAGCGGCGTTCCCGCAGCCAAGGCCCGGAAGCGGGCTTTGGAGCTGCTGGAGCTGGTGGGGCTTGAGGAGAAGGCGTCTGCCTATCCCTCCCAACTCTCCGGC
>JAQVCU010000106.1 GCA_028689635.1 Oscillospiraceae bacterium | reverse complement strand
CCTTCCCCGCAGGGATAAAGACCCCGGAGGTTCGCTTGCAGCGTTTCGTCCCGCAGGATGCGCACCGGGGAGGAGCTGCGGCTTTCCACCCCAGTGAGGACGGCGTCCGGGGTGTCAAACCCCTTGATCTTCCGGCCAAACAGGGGAAAGGCCTCTTGCAGGGCCGCGGAGACAAAGGGCGGCAGCCCGGCTTCTAAATTCGTCCAGGTGACGCCGGGCTGGTAGGTGGGCAAAATGGCGCCGGGCCCCTGGGAGGGGACGTGCCGCAAAAAGTCCCCCAGGCGCTGGGCGGGGGCGCAAAAATCCCCGCCGCCCAGGCGAAAGGCCGCCGCCTCCCACTGCCGCTGAAAGGCGATGCCCGCAAGGGGGTGGGCGCTGGGGAAATCCCCGGGGGAGACGTTCACCAAAATGCCGCCGTTGATGGTGGAACGATCCCTGGCCCGCAGGCTCATCCCATTTGTCACCAGGTGGCCCGGCTCTGACGCCGCCGCCACCACAGACCCGCCGGGGCAAACGCAAAAGGAAAAGACAGACCGGCCGGAGGGCAGGTGGCAGGCCAGCTTATAATCCGAAGGGGGCAGGAGGGCGGCGGCTTCTCCAAACTGGGCAAAGCTGAGGGCCTCTTGCCGGTGCTCTGCCCGCACGCCGATGGCAAAGGGCTTTGCCTCCATGGCGACGCCCAGGTCATACAGCAGTTCCATGGTGTCCCGGGCGCTGTGGCCCGGGGCCAGCACCACCTGCTCCACCCGCTTTTGGGCGGGGCCTTGGGGCGTGTCCAACAGCACCCCCGTCAGCCGGCCGCCCTCTGTTTCCAGCCCCACCAACTGATGCTCATATAAAAACGTGCAGCCGGCGGCCTGCAGCTTGGTCCGCAGAACCTGCACCACCTTTTGCAGCACGTCGGTGCCGATGTGGGGCTTTTGCTGGTACAAAATGTCCCCAGGGGCCCCGGCAGAGACAAACTGGCCCAGCACCCATTGGATGCGGGGGTCGCCGATGCCGGTGGTCAGCTTTCCATCGGAAAAGGTCCCCGCGCCCCCTTCCCCAAACTGCACGTTGGAAGCCGGGTCCAGGCGGCCGGTGCGCCAAAAAGAAGCCACGTCCCCGGCCCGCTCCTCCACCCGGCGGCCCCGCTCCACCAAAATGGAGGGGACGCCCATCTGGGCAAGGGCCAGGGCGCAAAACAGACCGGCAGGGCCCATCCCCACGATGAGGGGCGGGTCTTTGGGTCTGCGCCCCGGGGCGGGCAGAACATATTCCCCCATGTTGTCCTGCTTCACATGGGGGCTTCGGTTGCGGCGCAGGACGTCCTCTTCCCCCTCCACGGCGCAGCGGAGGGTGCAGACATAGTGGATGTCCCCCTTTTTCCGGGCGTCGATGGACTGCTTTACACACGTCACCTGGCTGACAGCGCCGGGGGGGACGCCCAAGGCCCGGGCCGCCAGAACGGGCAGGCGGGCCGGGTCTTCCGTCAAAGAGAGGCGCAGGTTGGAAATGCGGATCATCGGTGGATCGCCTCTTTCTCTCAATCAAAATGGTGTGCGCAACATGCGCACACCATCAGTATACCACAGGGCCGCGGGGCGTGTAAATCCCCTACACGTTGATGTAATTGGCGCTGGCGAACCCGATGAGGTCGCCAAACTCCACCACATAGAAGTCCCCCACCCGGCCCAACACCGAAAGCTTTGCCCCGTTGTACGCCCTTGCCAGGACGGCGGACTGGGTGTTGGGGTAGTCTCGGATGTTCAGGTAGCCGGAGGAGAGGGTGACGGTCCCTTGCCGGGGGGGCTGGGGCGTTTGGAAGGGAAGCCCAAAATATTCCGTCAGGGAAAGGGCGATGTTCCGGGCAATGGCCGGGATGTTTTCTGTGATCCAGGTGGCATCCTCCGGGTTGTCGTGGTAAGCAACTTCCAGCAGCACGGCGGGGGCCCGGGTGCGGCGCACCTCGCCGATGGTGGTGGTGGGGATGGCCCGGACGTTGTTGGGATCCGGGTAAATGGCCTTGAGATTGGAGACAAACAGGTTGGCCGCCCGCTGCCCCCTGGAGCTGCTGGGGTAATAATAGGCCTGGCTGCCCCGGAGGGTTCCATATTGCCCTTCCGGCGCGGCGTTGGAGTGGAGCGCCAGGTGGAAATTGTAAAAGCCCGCATTGGATGCCGCGATGGAAGAGGCGGCGGTCATGTCCGGGGTGTTGCGGGTGTAGCGGATGCCGTTTGCCCGGAGATAGGGAACCAGCGCGTCGGCCAGCGCGTTCATGTACTGCTCCTCGGTGCCTCCGGTGACATAGTAGTTTGTCTCCTGGGTGGAGGGGCTGAGATAAAGGGAAGGCATGCGTCACCTCCTAAGTCAGATCTGTTCCAGCCTATGCAGCGGCGGGGGGAAATGCTCCTGCCCCGCCGGGGAGCGCGCCCGCCGGGGCTTCTGTTTCCCCGGGTTTGCCCCCTGCGAAAAAAATGGTTGCAATTTAAAACGGCTGTGGTATAATAGTACAGCGCACAGGCGGTGCGTGCTGCACTATGCGTCCGTGGCTCAATGGATAGAGCACCAGATTCCGGTTCTGGGGGTTGGGGGTTCGAGTCCCTTCGGGCGTGCCAAAGCGAAAGCCCTGTAACGATGATGTTACAGGGCTTTTTTTTGCGCGTTTGCCTGGGGCTGCCCATCAAATTTTGGGCTATACAGGGGTGGTTGGGACGCAGTATAATGGATTTATGGCAGAAACAAAACCAAACAACAAGCGGCCCAGTCCGCTTGGCCCAGATACAACAGACAACACGCAGGAGGAACAAGGGATGGAGAAAACAGGGACCTTTGCCGCGGCGAACCCGGCAAAGAACAGCAGACCAGAGGGGAGATGGGATCGGGATTGACCATGGAGGACATTTTGGCCCGCCTGGAAGGCGTCAGGCGGAGCGGACGGGGGTATATGGCCCGGTGCCCGGCACACGACGACAGGCGGCAAAGCCTGTCCCTTTCCACCGGGGCGGCGGGGCAGGTGTTGCTTTACTGCCACGCCGGATGTAACACAGAG
>JAQVCU010000105.1 GCA_028689635.1 Oscillospiraceae bacterium | reverse complement strand
ATTTTTGATCTGCGCTCGTTTTCTTCGGGACTGCGATTTCTTCTGGCCATATTAAAAACCTCCGATGTGGTGCTTCTATTCTACACCACATCGAAGGTTTACACAAAACTTGGGATTGCCTCTTTTTGGGCGCGGGGCTCCCGCCCCGGATCCCCAGCACTGCCCATCGCACCACAGGGATGCGCCGCAACAGCTCGTACAGCAGCGGCGAACCGGCCAGCACGATAACAAGGGCCGCAAGATAGATGAGCGCTGGCGGCAGCTGCGTAAAATTCTTCAGATAGTAGCAGGGGGCGATGATCAACAGATAATGCACCGCATAAATGCCGAAGCCCGCCTTCGCCATATAGCTGGAAAACCGTGTGGCGCCGCGCACCCACGCCTTTCCGCAGGCCAGGACCGCCAGGGTCATGAGCCACGCGTAAAGGTTGGTCAAGGGGCTTTTCAGACAGGCGTCCCCCGCATAATTTTGCCCCCAGAACACCGCTACCTGTATGCAGCCCAGCGCCAACGCACTGGCCAGCAGCGGCAGGCGCGCCTTTTCCAACCGGTTTTCCACTTCCTCGTGGGAGAGCACAAAATACCCCAGGAAAAACGCCGCACCATAGATCCCGAACCGGTAGGTGGTGAGGATAGGCAGGTTGAGCACCTGCGCTGCCGCCCAGATGACCACCGCAAAGGCAAGCAGCACCGGCAGGGTACATTTCGCCCCCAGCACCCAGAGTTTTTCCGGCCATTTGGCCCGGCGCAGCAGGCACAGCAGCAAGGAAAACAGCCACAGCACCTGGATAAACCAAAGCGGCCCAGTACCGGAAAGGGCGAAGATCGGATAGCGCAGCGGGACCGGGATCATATCCAGCCCGCCACCCGCCAGGACATTAAAATACCCGACGATCCACTGGAAAACCAGCAGTCCCAGGGTGGAGGGCACCAGCAACCTGCGCGTGCGGGCCGCAATAAATTCTTTTTCGCTCTTTTTTTCCAGCGCGTAACGGGAGCACATCCCCGAAACCACAAACAGCAGCGCCATAAACCAGGGGTAAACAAAGTAGAGCAGCGCATCCTGCGGCTGCACAGCCGCAAAAGGCCCCACGCCACCCAGCACCCCCGCCGCGTTGAACATATAAAACACATGGTACACCAGGACCAGCAGCACGGCTGCACCGCGGATCGCGTCTAAATAAGGTCTTCTCACGGCTCACACCTCACACAAAAAATTGGGCTGCCAAAGATACTGTGATAGACGGGAATCCAGCGCGTCAAGGGCATCCGTCCGCCCTGACGCGCTGGGCCGACTTCTTTTTTCTTTAGCGCTTAAGGCCTTTCCCAAGGCTCTTAACGACCTCTTCAAGGTAAACCAAAAAAGCGTTTTCAGCCGCCGCTTTGTCCTTAGCCCCATCAAAAATGCTGTAAAACAGAAACATCGGCCCGTAAAAGGCGGCGGCCTTTTTGTCCGCGTCTGGCAGGCCCATGGCACCCAACAGATCTGTCAGGTATCCCAGCGGGCCGGCGCCAAGGTATTGCTGATAAAGGCGCTGCATTTCCTCGCTGCGGTACTGTTCCAGCGTCAACAGCCTGCGAAAGGCGGCGGGAAACTCATCCTGCGTCCAATAGCGGAACTGGGCCCGGCCAAACGCCGCGATCTGTTCTAAAGAGACGTTGCGATAGCTGTCCTCCATCTCCGCCAAAACGCCCTCCGGCAGGCTGAATTGGCCGGCGCGCTGGGCGTCCAATTCCTCCATCCGCATAACGATGCTGTCAAAAATGGCTCGCTTGCTCTCATAATGCTTATACAGGGCCCCTTTGGTCACCCCCAGGGCCCCCGCGATCTCACTTACCGGCACCGCCTCGTAGCCCTTTTGCGCAAACAGCGCAAGGGCTGTGCACAGAATGTTTTCTTTCATTTCGCCCATGCTTTATCTCCTGTCCCCGGAAAATATCCCCCCTTCTACAGTGCCGGTTTAGAACAGTTGCTCCGGCAGCTGTTCTTTTTTCTTAGGCGGAAACTGCCGGTCAAATTCTTCCGCTTCCTTTTCGTCCACAAAGTAGCCGGACGGGGTGCGATAGACGCCGGTCACCCCCTTTAAGTAACCCGGCGTCAGTTCCCGGCACAGGAAATAGGGCACCACGGCCTCCCGCGGTTCATCGTAGTAATGGATGCCCAGGGTGGAGGCGACCACAAACCCCGATTTACCATAAAAATCGATGTTGCCTTCAAAGCACAGAGCCCCCGCCCCAAGAGCGGCGGCCTTCTCCATAGAATAATCCAGCAAAGCCTTGCCATAGCCCTGCCGTTTATACTCCGGCAAGATGCCAATGGGCCCCATGGTCATAATGGGGATCTCTCTGCCATCGTCTGCCTGGATAGAGGTGCGCACATATATTGCCTGCCCGATGATGCGGCCATCCTTTTCCATGACAAAATCCAGCTCCGGGACAAACTCCGGACGGCTGCGGTACAGATGCAGGACATAATGTTCCAGGCAGCCCGGGCGATAAACGTTCCAAAAGGCTTCCCGCACAACATTCTCGGTCTCCCGGTAATCGTTTGGCTGCTCAAGGCGGATGCTGTAATCTGAACGATCCATTTCTATCCTCTCTTTCGATCAGTGCCTGATGCGTCCCTTTTTCTTTTGGTAAACGACCGTTTACCCGTATTATAGAAGCCTCTCTTTCTTTTGTCAAGGCCATTGGCCTCTGCCGCAAAAGTTTTTTGTGCGCTTTTTGCCCGGCAGGCATTTTCGGCGCAAAGGCGTCCGGTTTCTTCCAAAGAAGGCGGGGAACGCTTTTTGCTTACCGGCCAAGAATGCAAAAAAGCGCCCCTGCACCGGAACATGCAGGGGCGCTTTTCTCTTTTCCATCAACTTTTTGCAGGCCCTCCGCTCCAAAGGTGCAGAGACCTGTTTTTCGTCAAAGCCTACCCACAGGCGGGCCGGGCCTTTCTCACTCGATGGGCTTCATCGTCGGAATTTCGTCGGAATAATGTATCATACTGTACCTTTCCTTTACGAAAAACGCCTAATCTTCTCGACTGCGGTTTTGCCGCTGTACCTTTATCTATCTTCCTCTACACTCTGAAAAAATGAGCGGAGTAA
>JAQVCU010000104.1 GCA_028689635.1 Oscillospiraceae bacterium | reverse complement strand
CCAAAGAGGGAAAAACCATCGCCGTCGGGGAGCATGATATCTAAGAGCACGGCGTCCGGGGCGGCAGCGTTAAAAATATCCAGGGCCTGGGCACAGCAGGTGGCGGTGTCCACCTCATAACCGGCCTGGACGAGGTGCTTAGCCACCATCTGCCCCAAGGCGGGCTCATCGTCTACCAGTAATATCTTTCGTCCCATTTACCGTCCCTCCAATTCGTTAACATAAATCTATTATAATCCACAGGCCCCTTTAGACCAAGATGTCAGGGCCTTTTTTAATGTAAATGTCAGGATGCCGTCATGGAGGCGTAAGCCGGAGGTGGTAGAATTGAGGAAACGAAAAAAGAAAGAGGTACGCCGATGGATATTGTACAAACCCAGGATTTACGCAAGCGCTACGGTAAGGTAGACCGGGTGTGTGACTTAAGCCTCCATGTTCCGGAGAAAAAGGTCTATGGTTTCTTGGGTCCCAATGGGGCGGGAAAGACAACTACCCTTAAAATGATATTGGGACTCATCCACCCCAGCGATGGCGGGGTGACCCTCTTTGGGCAGCCCATGGATGGGAAAAACAGACTGTCCCTCCTCCGGGATGTGGGCAGTTTAATTGAAAGTCCCAGCTACTATGGGCATTTGACGGGTCTGGAGAATATGGTGGTGGCCGCCCGGATGCGGGGGCTGGGAATGGCAGAAATTGATGAGGCCCTGGGGGCCGTGCGCCTGTCCGAGGCCAAGGATCGCCGGGTGCGGGAATACAGCCTGGGCATGAAGCAGCGCCTGGGTCTGGCCATCGCCATTCTGGGGCGGCCCAAACTGCTGATTTTAGACGAGCCCACCAATGGCTTAGACCCCGCAGGCATCCAGGAAATCCGGGAGCTGATTATCAGCCTGCCGATACGCTACGGCATGACGGTTCTGATTTCCAGCCATTTGCTGTCGGAAATCGATCAAATGGCCGATGTGGTGGGAGTCATTAACGAGGGACAGCTGATTTTTGAGGACAAACTCTCTGCCCTCCACGCCCTTAGCCAGCAGGCATTGGCCATTCGTACCACGGACAACCACGCCGCCGGGGAGCTTCTGACGGCGGCAAAGGTGGCCTGGCAACGGTCTGAGGACTACCTGCTGCTCAATCGCCTAAGGGACGACAATGTGGCCCGGCTGAGCCAGATCCTGGTGGCCAAGGGCATCGGCCTTTTGCGCATAGAGGAACGCCAGAGCAGCTTAGAGGATATCTTCCTGCGCATTACCGGAGGGGCGGTGAGTCTGTGATGCTGTTCACCCTGGAATTTTATAAAAGCCGGCGGCGTCATCTCTTTCTGGTGGAGGGAGGCTTTCTTTTCGCCATTCTCTTTTACTTTGGTTTTGATATGGCCCGGATGGATCCCATTAATGGCTGGATGGATGTAATCTACACCGTTCCCATTTTGGATGCGCTATTCCTGCCCCTTACCCTGGCCCTGGTGGCCAGCCGTCTGTGTGAGGCGGAGCACAAGGGACAGACCTTTAAGTGGCTTTCGACCACCGCAAAGCCTGGGGCCATCTACGATGCCAAGTGGCTGTGCGGCGGGGTGCACGTACTCCTCGTGGTTGTCCTGCAAACCCTGTTCCTTCTGGTGATGGGCCTACTTTTAGGCTTTCCCCGGCCAGTACCCCTTGGCCCCCTGTTTGGTTACAGCGCATCGGTGCTGGTGGTAAGCCTGACCATCTACAGCCTACAATACGGCCTATCTATGGTCTTTGCCAACCAGATGATTCCCCTGGCGGTGGGAGTAGTGGGTAGCTTCATCGGTCTCTTCTCCCTGTATTTTCCCCAGGCGATCCAAAAGCTTTTGCCCTGGGGCTATTACGGCGTGCTGGCCGTGGTGGGAATGGATTGGAATCCGGCAACCCGTGTGATCCGCTATTATTGGGCGAGCTATGATTATCTGGGCCTGGCTCTGCTGGGACTATGGTTCCTTGCCATCTTTGGTGGATTCCGGGCGATCTTTGTCCGACAGGAGGTTTAAAAATGGGATTTAAACAGGCTTTTATGGCTGAAGGGGTTAAGTTTCGGCGCAGTCCGGTGTGGCTGGCCTTTGTGGTGATGTTGGTGCTCTCCGCCTTCATGGGGACCGTTAACTACCAGGCGAATGTGGCGGTCCTCACCCAGGGCTGGGTGAGCCTGTGGACCCAGCACACCCTTTTTTCCTGTGCAGTGTTTCTTCCGGCGGCCCTGGGGGTACTGTGTGCCTGGCAGTGGCGGTTAGAGCATACCGACCACAGCTGGAACCAGATTATGGCGGCGCCCCTTGGACTGGGGGCCATCTGGTGGGCGAAGCTGTGCTGGGCGGGGGTGATCGCTCTGGGAACGGCGGTTATAGTAGGGCTTTTTTATATTGTTGGTGGTGTCCTCATCGGTCTGCCCCTGGGGGATTTACCACCAGAGCTGCCGGGTTGGCTGTTTTTCGGATTTCTGGGCATGGTGGCCATTTGTGCCTGGGAGGAGTTTATTGCCATGGTGATCGGTATCTTTGCAGTGCCGGTGGCCATAGGTCTCTTCGGGGGAATTGTGGGGCTGTACATCACGGCCAAGGGCTTTGGCCTGTACTGGCCCTGGGCTTTGCTCAGTCTGGGAATGCGGGCCAATAATCCCAATCTGGAGCTGGCGGTGGCCCCTTTTGTCCTGCTATGCCTTGTCTTTACTCTGATTCCAGGGACTATTGCCCTGGGCGGTGCCAGAGTATGGGATGTGCGGTCGGAGTAAATGAATCCTAAATGGATTTATGATAGAATAATATCCCTTCTTTTGTAAGGAAGATAGGAACACGTTTAATGAAAATAAAAAATGGAGGGACAGCATGAAATTAGGGATTATACGGTGTGCACAGACAGAAGATTATTGTCCGGGGACAAGAGATTTTGCAGTGATCCGGGAAAGACAAGGAGCTTTTGCGGGGGTAACCGAGGAAATTGAAATCATTGGCTTTATTAATTGTGGGGGCTGCCCTGGGAAAAAGACCGTGCTGCGGGCCAGGGAGCTGGTAAAACCGGGGGCAGATACCATCGCCTTTGCCTCTTGTATCCAAAAGGGCATGCCCATTGGGTACCCCTGTCCCTTTGCGAAAAAGATGAAGGATGTGGTCCAGGCGGATTTGGGAGAAT
>JAQVCU010000006.1 GCA_028689635.1 Oscillospiraceae bacterium | reverse complement strand
CGCAGCCGCAGCCTTCGTCGTGGTCATGGTGCTCCTGATGTCCGCAGCCGCAGCCTTCGTCGTGGTCATGGTGCTCCTGATGGCCACAGCCACAGCCCCCGTCGTGGTCATGGTGCTCATGACGGCCGCAGCCGCAATTTACTTCCTCTTGTCCCCCGCATTTTGTCTCACACATTTTCGTTTTCCTCTCTCCCCTTTGAAGTGTGGCCGATATGATCCAGCCCTTCCCGTAAAATGGAATGGACATGATGGTCATCCAAAGAATAAAAGACCGACTTCCCCTCCCTGCGGGTGCGAACCAAATGGCTGGCCCTAAGCAGCCGCAGTTGGTGGGAAATGGCGGACTGACTTACCCCGAGCAGGTCGGCAATATCACAGACGCAAAGTTCCTCATCCGCCAGCGCGCACATAATGCGGATGCGGGTGCTATCTGAAAAAACTTTAAATAGTTCCGCCAGCGAAAACAGGGAGTCCTCATCCGGCATGTGGCTTTTGGCCGCCTCGATGTGCTCCGGATGAACGCAGGCCTCCTCGCAGCAAAGATCCTGTTCCTTCATATTGTCCCCTCCTTTGTCGAAACATATGAGTATATGTTCATATGTTGATTTTATTATACTCGTTCCTGCCGTCCTGTCAAGGCCCTGCGTGGGGATTTTCAAAACTTTTTGTGGGATCAAGGGCTCCGTACCAGCAGGCCGGAACCGGCGCGCAAAAAAGCCGCCTGCAAAAGCAGGCGGCTTTGAGCGGCTTTCGGCTCTATCCCGATGCTGAAAAACTACGCGGCGGGCCGGGACAGATTGGACTGACCGCCCGAAATGCCGGACGCCGATGTGCCGTTTGCCCCTTCTGCCGCGCTCATATCCCTGATGGCGGTGATGTTGTAGCCGTTTTTCACCTTTTTGAGCTCGTAGATCATGGTCTTATCCGGCTCCGGCTCATAGGTATTGCCCTCAAAATCGGTCTCCCACAGGCTGCCTGGCGGGATATAATCCACCAGCAAGGTGTATTGATCGCCTTTTTTGATGATCTTCTGGACCCGGGGCTTATACTGCCACACCTGGCCGTCCGCCGGGACGCTGTAGGTATTCTGTTCTTCATTGTAGACATAGTTCATCTCGAAGCTGAGGATCGACTTGTTTTCCACCTTGATCTCGCTTCCAAACAAGCGGGCGGCATAGACGTCCACATCGCTTACGGGAACCACCAGCATCCCGCTTTCATCGTAGGCGTATTTGCTGCGGTTGTCCAGCAGGGCAGCCCATAAGGCGGATTTGAGCACCATTTCCGGGTCGGCGTCCGCCGGGGAATCAAAGGTGACCGGGTCAAACATCAGCACCGGAAGGATAAAGCTTTCAAACTTCTGCTTTTCCTTGGTGTTATCCATGATCGCGGTGGTCAGCCGCACGCTCATCACCGCCACGGAGATAAGGCCGATGACCGCCAGCAGGATGAACAGTCCCCCAAAAGGCGCCGCATATTTATATTTCTGGTGGCGCTCCCGGGTTCGCCGAAGATTGTTGTCCATGTGGAATCCCCCTCGTCAGCGGATCTGCCCGCTGCCTTTGATAATATATTGATAGGTCGTCATTTCCCGAAGCCCCATGGGCCCGCGGGCGTGGAGTTTCTGGGTGGAGATGCCGATCTCCGCGCCAAAGCCAAATTCCCCGCCATCAGTAAATCGAGTGGAGGCGTTGACATAGACCGCCGCCGAATCCACCTGGGCGGTAAAGCGCCGGCTGCTTTCGTAGTCCCGCGTCACAATGGCTTCACTGTGGCCGGTAGAATACCGCCGGATATGGGCGATGGCTTCGTCCAGGCTTTCCACCACGCGCACCGCCAGTTTATAATCCAAATATTCCGTGGCGTAATCCTCCTCGGTGGCTGCCGCCGTCCCCGGCAGGATCCGGCAGGTCTCGGGGCAGCCGTAAAGGGTCACGCCGGCTTTTTTCAGGGCCTCGCCCGCCGCGGGCAGAAAACGCTCCGCGACCTCCCGATGCACCAGCAGCGTTTCCGCAGCGTTGCACACCGATGGGCGCTGGGCCTTGGCGTTGACGATGATCTTCTCCGCCATTTCAAGGTCGGCGCTGCTATCCACATAGACATGGCAGTTGCCCGTGCCGGTCTCGATGACAGGCACCGTGGCGTTTTGTACCACAGAGCGGATCAGCCCCGCCCCGCCCCGGGGGATCAGCACATCCAGCACGCCGTTCATCCGCATCATCTGCGCCGCCGTTTCCCGGGAGATATCCTCCAGCAGCAGGACGCAGTCCCCCGGCAGGCCGGTTTTCTCTACCGCGCGGGACATGATCCCCGCCAACGCCATATTGGAATGGATGGCCTCCTTGCCGCCGCGCAACAGGCAGACATTGCCGGATTTCAGGCACAACGCCGCCGCGTCCACCGTCACATTGGGCCTGGCCTCATAAATGATGCCGATCACCCCCATGGGAACGCGCTTTTTGATGATCTCAAGGCCGTTGGGGCGGGTAAAGCCCTCCATCACTTCGCCGATGGGATCCGGCAGGGCGGCGATCTGCTCTACGCCCTCCGCCATGGCGAAGACCCGCTCCCGGGTCAGGGTCAGGCGGTCGATGAGGGCCGCGCTCATCCCATTTTGCCGCGCATTGGCAATATCCTCGCCGTTTGCCTCCAACACCGCGCCGCACTGCTCCCGCAGGGCCCGGGCGATCTCCCCCAGGGCTGCGTTCTTCTGGCCGGTGGAAGCGCCTCGCAAAACAGGCGACGCCTCTTTTGCCCGGAGGCCAAGCTGTTCCAAAACGCTCATGCCTTCGCCCTCTTTCCACAAAAACGGGTACCGACCGCCTTGCCTTCAAAAAGGTCGTAAAGGATCTCGGGGTCGGAGCCATTGACGATTGCCATTTCGATCCCGGCAGGACAGGCGATCTGGGCCGCATGGAGCTTGGTCACCATGCCGCCGGTCCCCCGGCTGGAACCAACTCCCCCCGCCAATGCCAGGATCTCGTCGGTCACTTCCTCCACCTCCGGGATCAGGGCCGCCGCCGGGTTTTTACGGGGGTCTTCCTCATACAGGCCGTCGATGTCGGTGAGGATGACCAGGGCATCCGCCCCGGCCAACACCGCCACCATGGCCGAGAGGGTGTCGTTGTCGCCAAATTCGATCTCTTCTACCGCCACAGTATCGTTTTCGTTCACCACCGGGATCACGCCCATCTCCAGCAAACGGCGGAAGGTGTTGACGCAATTTGCCTTGCGGGCCGAAAGTTCTACCACATCGCGGGTGAGCAGCACCTGCGCCACCGGGTGGTTGTATTCCGAAAACAGCTTATCGTACAGATACATCAGCTCGCACTGGCCCACCGCGGCTGCGGCCTGCTTGGAGGGCGTATCGCTGGGACGCGCCGCAAGGCCCAGTTTTCCCACCCCTACGCCGATGGCGCCGGAAGAGACCAGGATCAGATCCCGTCCAGAATTTTTGAGGTCGGCCAGCGTTTTTACAAACCGCTCCATCCTGCGGATATTGATGAGTCCTGTCCCATGGGTCAGGGTAGAGGTGCCTACCTTGACCACAATTTTTTTTGCCTGTGCAAAGCCATTCATCCTGGTCACATCCTTGTCGGCGCCCTGCCGGGCGAAATATCAAAGCTGCCGCGCGGCCCCAGAGGCCGCCCGTTTATTCTTCAGCGGGGGCGGCCGTTTCGGCGGCCGGTTCCACCCGCACCTTTCGGATCCGTTGATCGTCCATCTCCAGTACGGTGACGAGCCAATCCCGCCAGCGGAAGGTCTCGCCCTCCTCCGGCAAATGTTTGAGTTCATCCAGCACCCAGCCGCCTACGGAGTTGCAGTCCAGCTCCTCATTTTCCAGGCCGGCTACCTTCTCCATAAAATCCTCCGCGTCGGTATCCCCGCTCACCTCAAAAATGCCGGGGCCCACCGCCACAATATCCTGGGGCACTTCCTCGTCCTCGTCGTAGATATCTCCCACCAGCTCTTCCAAAAGATCCTCCATGGTGACGATCCCCTGGGTCCCGCCGTAATCGTCGGTGACCACCGCCAGATGCTGCCGGGTGCGTTTAAGGTCGTTGAGCACGGCGGAGAGCTTTTTGGAACGATGGACAAAAATGCAGGGGCGCATCAGCTCCCGCACCTCCACCGGCTGGCCCTTCGCCAGCCTTGCCAGCACATCCTTGGCCTGCAGCAGGCCGATGATGTGGTCGGTGGTATGTTCATAGACCGGATAGCGGGAATAGCCTTCCTCCAGCACATATTCGACGATCTGGCCCACGTCGTCCTCCACATCCACCGCCGCCATATCCACCCGCGGAATGAGGACCTCCTGCACCGCCGTCTCATCGAATTCCAGGGCGGAACGAACCAGTTCGCTCTCCTGCTTTTCCAGCACGCCCTCGCTCTCGATGGTATCCACGATGTATTTCAGCTCTTCCTCTGTGGCGTAAGGCTGGCCGCCGCCGTGCCGCAGCCGTTTGACCACCCAGTTTTGAAACTTCAGAAACACCGCCGCCAGGGGCGTAAGCAGCACGAGTACGGCGTTCATCGCCCGGGCGATGGCCATGGAAATGCTCTCGCTCTTCTCCTTTGCCACCGTTTTGGGCAGGATCTCACCAAACACCAAAATCACCAGGGTCATGACCGCGGTGGAGATCACCGGGCCGTAAACGGGAAAATAGATGGAAAACAGCACCGTTGCCAGCGAGGACGCCGCGATATTGACCACGTTGTTCCCCACCAGGATGGTGGAAAGGGTCCGGTCGTAGTTTTCCGAAATTTTCAGCGCCAGGCGCGCTCTCCCGTTCCCCTCCTCCGCCATCGCCTTCATGCGGATCTTATTCATCGACAAAAAAGCCGTCTCAGAGGCGGAAAAAAACGCAGAACAGGCAACCAGCGCCACTAGGATCAGATAAATACACCATTGGGGAAGGTCCAAAACAACTCAGCTCCGTCATCTTCTTTATTTTGGGCTTTGAAAGCCGTCTGCCGGCGTCAAAAGCTATTTCAAGTTATTGTAGCAAATTTTACTGTCGCGCGCAACAAAAACAAGGAAAGTTAACAAAGATCCTGCGGCGGAAAAAGGGGACAAGGGGCAGCGGGAGATCTCCCGCCGTCCCTTGTCCCTTCCCCGCGCTTTGCCCCGGCTTCTACCGGCCTGTTTTCCATTCCTCTTTCAGAACCGCGTATTCATAAGTGTCTTTCCAAACTGGCCTGCCAGCGTCATCCCGGTCAAACCAAATGTTTTTCAGCAAATGCCCCTCCCGGCGCATCCCCAGGCGTTCGAGCAGCCGCCAGGAATCCGGATTGAGAGGGTCGCACAGCGCTATGACCCGCCGTCCTCTCCCTTGGGCAAACAGGTCGTCGATCAGGGCCTTGGCCGCTTCCGTGGCATACCCTTTGCCCCGATACCCGCTGTGAAAAACATACCCCAGTTCCCAGGTTCCAAAATCCTGTTCCGCCAAATAAAGGTTTCCGATCAGCTTTCCCGTATCCTTCAGACAGACCGCCCAAAAAGCCGGATCTTCCGCGCGGGTCACCGCTTCTTTTTCCGCCTGCTCTCTGGTAAAAACGCCGTACGGCTCAAATTTTACCGTCTCCTCCTGAGATAAATATTCAAACAGGCCCTCCCCGTCATCCGGGGAAAAGCTTCGAAGGATCAGCCGTTTTGTCTCCATCTGTAATACCTCCTCGGGAACGAGCCCCGTTTCCCAATGGATGCCGCCCTCTCCCAGCCCCTTCCGGCGCGTGGTCACAGGGCAGCGCTCTTCTCTTCTGCCGGCACGTTCAAACGGCGCTCTTTGACCTGCGCCATCATCCGGGCAACATCCTTTTCCTCCAGCTTATAAAACACGCCCATGATGACCAGCATGGCGGCAAACCCCGCGGCGGGCAACAGGCAAAACAGGTTAAAAATGCCGTTTAAAGCCCTCGGCGCCTGTTGGGTATTGGCCACATATCCGCTTACCTGCAGCAGAACGGGAGCCAGGGACCCGGAAATGGCCATGGAGATCCGGCCCGCAAACATCTGCACGGAAAAGATCGTCCCCTCCGACCGCTTGCCCGTTTTATATTCGCCGTATTCGATACAGTCGGTGGTAAACATGACGTGGATGATACTGGTGATACGGCCGCAGGAGGCGGTGAGCAGCAGGAAAAAGGTCAGGTACAAATTGGAATAGCCCACGGCGCGCAGGGTCAAAAGGCTGGCGATGGCGATGATCAAAAACAGCGCCAAAGTCTTCTTTTTCCCCATGTGGGCGATCATGTTCGGCAAAAACAGGGGGATGATAAACATGCCGCTGTACATGATGACATTGACGATGGAGGCGTATTTCGCGTCCCCAAGATTATAGATGGAAAAATAGTTGGCCATGGCGCCGGAAGTGTTGCAGACCCCGGCGATAAACTGCCCCGCCAGGAAGATCAGCAGGTATTTGTTCTGGAATACGGTGCCGGCAAGCTCCCGGAAATTTAGCCGCGCCCCGCTGTAGGAGACCCGCTCCCGGCCAAAAATCCGCAGGGGCAGCATGGCGGCAAAACAGATGCCGCAGAGCAGCCAGATGGCGTTGGACCAGCCCAAACGCAGGATCAGCGGCATGGCAAAATAAGCCACAGCAACAGAGCCCGCCCCGGAAAAGACCCGTCCAATGGCAACCATGCGGTTGCGCTCTTCCGGGATATCGGTGGCGGCGTTGACAAAAGCAAATACCGGGGCGTCAAAAATGGCGTAAAAGGTGGTAAACGCCAGGTATAGCACAAACAGATACGCCACCTTAAAGGAGGTGGAAGCGCCCCAATCCATAAACATCAGCCCCGTAACCAGGGGAATGGCCATGATCGAGAGGTTGACCCAGGGCAGGTATTTTCCTTTTTTCCACTGTACCTTATCCACCACAAAGCCCATGCTCATGGTACACACGGAATCCCAGATTCGAACCACCAAAAAAACCAGGCCGGTAACCGCCGGGGCGATCTCCAGCTCATCGGTGCAGAAAAGGGAAAGGAACTGATATCCCAGGACAAAAAGCATATTTTGCCCGAAGAAAAAAAGCCCGTAGGATAGCCGTTCCCGCATGGAAGGTACCGTGCCGCCGGAGATGGTCACTGTGATGCCCCCTTTTGATCACGCTTCATGTGTAAACGTTTACTCGTTAAGTATAACACTTGCACATAAAAAAACAAGAGGACGGCAAATATTTTGTACTTTCTGCGGGAGGCCGCGCCAGTTTTCCTTTTGTGGGCCTTTCGTCCTTTGCAGCGGATCGTCGCCGTCTTTTCTGCAAAACCGCGATAATAACAGAAAAACCGGACGGCCCCGATCGCAAGTCGAGGCCGCCCGGCGGGCCGGAAGCCGTTTATCTTAGATCCAGATACATCAGTTCAAAATCCACATACCGGCCGCCTATTTTAAAGAATGCCGGCGAAGTTCCAATATGGCGAAATCCATATTTTTCATACAGGTGGATCGCGCGCGCGTGATCGCTCCTCACCTCAAGGTCAATGATCTCGACGCCGTTTGCTCTGGCGTATTCGATCAGCTTCTTCATCAGCTCTCCGCCGATCCCGCGGTTCCATTCCTCTTTTATGACCGAAACGGCAAGTTCGCTCCGGTGGCCCATCCGCCCGGATAACGCGCCGAGGCTGCCCGTCCCAACCAGTTTTTCGCCTTTCCAGGCGCAATAGAAGACCGAGTGCCGGTCCTCGTGCATCCTTTGCAAAAAGCCCCGTTCTTCCTCTTCGGTAACCGGCAGCCCCTCGGGGCCATAGGTGAGGTTATCCGATTCCCCGCCGATCCTCTTTCGATAGCCGATCAGCTCTTTTGCGTCCTGCCCGGACGCTTCCCGGATCACAATATCGCCCACACAAAAACCTCCGTCCCCTATCGTTCCATAAACTTGTTCTTGATCCGCCTGTCCGTATCGCAAAACCCGCAGATCAAAAAAATGAACCCAATGCCTTCGCCGATGGCGACGGCGCTTGCAACGGGGATCTGCGCGAGCAGAAAAACAAGGCTCATCAGGGCCTCCACGATCAGGCCGCGCACCCCCCAGGCAATGAAAACGCCGGGAGCGGCCTTTTGGGCGTAGTCCCAGTGCTCCCGGGACCTTCGGGAGACCGGGGTATTGTAGCCGTTGTTCCGGCTCATATCCACCGCCGGGCGCCATTTTAAAATGCCGCCCACCAAAAGCATCACCCCGGGAACGATCAAATTCAAAATCAGCAGTATCTGCATCGAGCCACTTCCCTTCTGCGGCGTTCTGCCGCGGGCCCCGGCCCCGGCTTTGCCGCTATCATATCATGATCGCAGCCGCTTTGCAAGGCCGCCGGGCGGGGATATGCCCTGCAAAACGCGCAAAAAGGCCCGCCCGGCAAAAACCGGACAGGCCCTTCTTTTCGCAATTTACTTGTCGGCCTTCTGGGCTTCCAGCTTGGCCAGAGCGTCTTTCCGGGAGAGATTGATGCGGCCCTGGGAATCGATCTCCGTCACCATGACGACGATCTCGTCTCCGACGGCGACCACGTCCTCTACCTTCTCCACACGGCGGTTCTCCAGCTTGGAAATGTGCACCAGGCCTTCTTTGCCGGGGGCGATCTCCACAAAAGCGCCGAAGGTCATCAGTCGGGTGACTTTGCCCTTATAGAGGCTTCCGACTTCGGGATCCTTGGCGATGACTTCGATGATCTGGACAGCGCGGTTGATATCGTCCTTATTGATGGCGGAAACGAACACGCGGCCATCCTCTTCGATATCGATCTTGACGTTGCATTCGGCGCAGATTTTCTGAATGACCTTGCCGCCGGAGCCAATGACGTCGCGGATCTTATCCACATCGATCTTCAGGCTCACCATCTTGGGCGCAAACTCGTTGACCTCTCCACGGGGGGCGGGAATGGCCTTGAGCATGATCTCGTCCAGAATATACATGCGGGCCTTGCGGGTCTTTTCGAAGGCCTCTTTGATGATCTCCGGGGTCAAACCGTCGATCTTCAGATCCATCTGGATGGCGGTGATGCCTTTATGGGTACCGCCTACTTTAAAGTCCATATCGCCGAAGAAATCTTCCTGGCCCTGAATGTCCACCATGGTCATCCAGCGCTCGCCCTCGGTGATCAGACCGCAGGAGATGCCGGCCACAGGGGCTTTGATCGGAACGCCGGCGTCCATCAGCGCCAGGGTGGAACCGCAGATGGAAGCCTGGGAGGTGGAACCGTTGGAGGAAAGCACCTCAGAGACCAGGCGCAGGGCGTAGGGGAACTCCTCCTCGGAGGGCAGCACCGGCTCCAAAGCCTTCTGGGCCAGGGCGCCGTGGCCGATCTCCCGGCGGCCGGGGCCGCGGGAAGGTCTGGTCTCGCCTACGGAGTAGGAGGGGAAGTTATACTGATGCATGTAGCGGCGGGTATCCTCGCCGTCGATGCCGTCCAGCAGCTGAGCGTCGCGGATGGCTCCCAGGGTGGCGATGGTCAGGACCTGGGTCTGGCCGCGGGTGAACATACCGGAACCGTGTACACGCGGGATCAGGCCGACTTCGGCGGCCAGGGGGCGCATCTCGTCAAGGCCGCGGCCGTCTACGCGCTTGCCCTCGTCCAGCAGCCATCTTCTGACGACGAATTTCTGCAGCTTGTAGATGCACTCGTCGATCATCGCGGTCTGCTCGGGATAGATCTCGTCAAATTTGCCGTGGATCGCGTCCACAACAGGGGCAAGGCGCGCCTCGCGCTCTACCTTGTCGTCGGTATCCAGGGCGTATTTCACCTGGTCGATGGCAAAATCCCGGATGGCGTCGAACATGTCGTGATCCACTTCCTGGGATTCGAAGACGATCTTCTGCTTGCCGATCTCCGCTTGGACGCCGCTGATAAACTCGACGATCTTTTTGTTGGCCTCGTGGGCCTCCAGGATCGCCTGCAGCATGGTGTCCTCGTCCACTTCGTTTGCACCCGCCTCGATCATGACGATCTTCTTGGCGGAGCTGACTACGGTGACGGTCATATCGGATTTTTCACGCTGCGCCGCGGTGGGGTTCACCACCGGTTTGCCGTCCACCAGGCCCATGTTGACGCCGGCCACCGGCCCGTTCCACGGGATATCGGAGATGGACAGGGCGAAGGAAGTGCCGATCATTCCCGCGATCTCGGGGGAACAATCGGGATCCACAGACATTACGGTCATCACGACAGAGACGTCATTGCGCATATCCTTGGGGAACAGGGGACGGATGGGACGGTCCACCATACGGGAGGCCAGAATGGCCTTCTCGCTGGGACGGCCCTCTCTCTTCATAAAGGAACCGGGGATCTTGCCCACGGAGTAGAGTTTTTCTTCAAAATCCACCGACAGCGGGAAAAAGTCGATGCCGTCCCGGGGCCTCTGGGACATGGTGACGTTGACCAGCACGGTGGTCTCGCCATAGCGGACCAGGCAGGAGCCGTTGGACAGCCCGCACATTTTTCCGGTTTCAAAGCTCAGCTTTCTTCCGGCCAGCTCGGTCTCAAATACTCTGAAATTTTCAAACATAAATTGCTGCCTCCTTGTTTCTGGAATGTTTCGGAAGCCGCGGTTTTAGCAATAAATCCTGCGCTCCAAAAGGCGTTTTCAAGCGCGCGATTCACTGCTAAAGGCCATTGGCTTGCCGAAAGGTCTTTTCTTTCGCCGTTTTCAGCTTTCCCAAAAACGGATAAGAAGGCAGACGATGAAACCCGTCTGCCTTCCGATACACGATTTTACTTGCGCAGGCCCAGCTTGGCAACGACGGCGCGATACCGCTCAATATCAGTTTTCATCAGATAGTTGAGCATGTTGCGGCGGCGGCCGATCATCTTATACATACCGCGACGGGAATGATGGTCCTTCTTGTGAACCTTCAGATGTTCGGTCAGGTCGTTGATCCTTTTGGTCAGAATAGCAACCTGCACCTCAGGAGAACCGGTGTCGGTCTCGTGGGTTCTGTTTGCTTCGATGACTGCGGTTTTTTCTTCTTTCAGCATCATGGTAAGTTCCACCTCTTTAAAATATTAACCGGTATCTTAGCCGTGGGTAGGTCATCTCCCTGAAACAGGGCGTATCCCCAAGGCCAGGGTACGGTCACAATAGCTTTATTAGTATATCACACCCGCTTTACCTTGTAAAGCGATTTGCGCCCTATGAAAAAAACTTTTTCGGCCTGTGCGGCCCTTTAGCGGGATAAAATCTCCATGGCCGCGGCCTTATCCCGGGCGATCTGCTCCCGCAGCAGCTCTACGGAGGGAAATTTCCGCTCCGGGCGCAAAAACGAGATCAGCGAGACAGGCACGGTCTCTCCGTAAAGATCCCCCGAAAAACCGACGATATAGGTCTCGGCCAACGGGTTTTCAGCGCCCACCGTGGGCTTTACCCCCACATTGGCCACCGCCGGATAGAGCTTGCCCTCCCACTGCACCGAGGCCGCGTAGACCCCAAAACGGGGCAGCGCAAAGCGCTGGGGAAACACCTGGTTGATGGTGGGGAAATTTAGCCGCCGCCCCAGCTGGCGGCCGTGGGCCACCGGGAATTCCAGGGAAAAAGGCCGCCCCAGCAGACGCGCCGCCGTTTCCATCTCGCCGGCGGCCACCGCCGCCCGGATGCGGGTGGAGCTCACCGGCTCGCCGCCGTCCAGCACCGGAGGCGCCACCGCCAGGCGGATGCCCATTTCGGCGCAGAGGGCTTCCAGCTCCCGCACGGTAAACGCAGCGCCTTTTCCAAAGCGGAAATCCTCCCCGCAGCAAAGGGCGCGGGCCCCTAGTTCCTTCCAGAGGATCCTTCTCACAAAATCTTCCCCGCCGACGCCCCGGATCTCTTCAAAATCCGGCGCGGATATCCTTTGTATCCCCAGGGAACGAAGCAGCGTCTCCTTCTGCGCCTCGGTGCAGAGGATGCCGCTGCCCTGTTTGCGGGTCGGCATATGGTCGGAAGGGCGGAAGGTAAACACCGCCGGGGCCAGGGTATCCCCCGCCATCTCCACCGCCTGCCGCACCACCGCCTGATGCCCTTTGTGGACGCCGTCAAAAAAGCCCAGCGCCACCGAGTAGCCTTGTCTTGTCGTATCCATAAGCCGTCTCCTTACCGATCTGCAAACAGTTTCAGCAGCCGCAGCTCCCCGCTGGGGGCGTCCACAGCGCCCAGGCCCACAAACAGGCCCTCCCGCGTTTTGATCCTAAGGATCCCGTCCTGCGGGCCCACCCCAAAACGGCTGGCCGTCATACGCACGCCATTTTTAAAATGGACGGCGTCCTTTTCCTGCAGCGGTAGTTCTTTATAATCCAAAAAAGCGCTCTCCACCGGCAGCAGCGCGGCTTCCAGCTCTCCCCTGTCCGCCAATTCCTGGGCCCGGGGGATGGTGATGGCGTCCTCTACCCGCCAGCCGCTGGATACCGTCCGGCGAAGCTCGGTAAGGGCCGCGCCGCAGCCCAGCAGCTCGCCAATATCATGGCAGATGGTGCGGATGTAGGTGCCTTTAGAGCAGGATACCTCCACCGTATAGAGCCCCCGCTCCTCATCGGCTTCCACCAGTTCCAGGGCGTGGATCTCCACCGGGCGGGCCTCCCGCTCCACCACCCGGCCTTCCCGGGCCAGATCGTAAAGGCGCTGCCCGTTTACCCAGACAGCGGAGTACATGGGCGGCACCTGCAAGATCTTCCCGCGAAAGCCTTCCAAGGCCCGTTCCACATCGGCGCGGCCCGCCGCAACTTCCCTGCGGGAGAGCACCGTCCCCGTAATATCCTGGGTATCGGTGACAACGCCCAGCTGAAAGCGGGCGCGATAGGCCTTCGTCTGGTTGGGAAGGATGTCGCAGGCTTTGGTGGCCCCTCCCAAAAAAAGCGGCAGCACTCCGGTGGCCATAGGGTCCAAGGTCCCCCCGTGGCCCGCCTTGCGGGTGGCCGCGATGCCCCGCACCTTGGCCACCACATCAAAGGAGGTAAAGCCCTGGGGCTTGTCGATCAGCAGGATTCCTGTCATAAGCTTTCTTTGCCTTTCCGTCTGGGCCGCGCCCAAAAAAGTTCTCTTTAGCAGGCCGCGGCCCGGTCATGGGCTGTCAGGGCCTCTCCCACCGCCCGGGTGATCTCTTCGATGCACTCCCGCAGGCTTCCCTGTAAAAAGCAGCCGGCCGCGCGGGCGTGCCCGCCGCCGCCCAGCTTTTTGCAAAGCAGGGAGGCGTCGATGTATTCCGTGGTGCGCAGAGAAACCTTGTACCCGCCGTCCTTTTCCCGCAGGGTAACGCCCACCTCTACCCCCTCGATCTGCCGGGGAAGGGCGGAAACGCCGTCCAGTTCCCCTTCGTCGGCGCCGGTGGTCTCCAGCATCTCCCGGGTGATGTAGATCAGGGCGCAGCGGCCTTCAAAATAATATTCCACCGTGTTGAGCACGTCTTTTTCGATGGCGATGCGGCTCTGGGATTTGGTCTCGAACATCACGCGGTTGATCTGGGCCGCGTCGGCCCCAGCCTCCAGCATATCCGCCGCCATGCGCAGGGTGCGCGGGCTGACGTTGGAGTAGCGGAAGCATCCGGTATCGGTGGCAAGGCCGGTATAAATGCAGTTCGCGATCAAGGGGGTCACCGGCCGGCCCACCTCGCGGATAAGCTGCAGCGCCACCTCCGCCGTCGCCCCCGCGCCGGCGTCCAGGCAGGTCTCCCTGGCGTAGTAAGTGTTAGAGGGATGGTGATCCAGGCAGAGATCCACCCGTTCCCGATAGGCCTCCAGCCCTTTTCCCAAAAGCTGAAGATCCGCAATATCCACCGCCACGACAAAGGCGGGCTCAAAGGATAAGCCCTCCTCCTCCCGCTGCAAGTAGGCAAAGTTTTTCGGGATCGGGTCGGAGCATTCCAGCCGCGCCCGCTTTCCGGCGCCCAGCAGGGCATAAAGCAACGCAAAGCCGCTGCCCAGGGTATCGCCGTCCGGGTTTTGGTGGCATAAGATCAAAATATCGTCCCGGGAGAAAAGAAGTTCCCCCGCCTCTCTGGTGTTCATAGGTCGTCTCTCCTGTCCGCCGGATCCCGGTTTATTTCAGCTTATGCAGCAGCTCGTTGATCGCGGCGCTGTGCTCGATGGAATCGTCGGCGATGAATTTGATCTCCGGGGAGCGGCGCAGCGGAAGGCGCAGGCCCAGCTCCCGCCGCACATACCCGGCGGCGCTGTTGAGGCCTTTTACCGCCTCCTTGGCCTTGTCAAAACCGTCCAGGGAGCTGATATAGACCCGGCAGAGCGAGAGATCTTTGGCCAGATCCACCTTGATGATGGACAAAAGGCCTGTGATGCGGGGATCCTTCAGGGAGCGCATGATGTCGGTCAGCTCCCGCTTGACGTCCTCGCTGGTGCGGTCCATTCTAAAATTTGCCATAAGGCTCCTCCTTTGCTGCGAGCCAGAGGCCCTGGCTCATAAAAAAGCGGAACGGCCGCCGGCCCTTCCGCTTTTTGCCGGCGTTTCGACGGACGGTGCCGTCCTGCCCGCCGGAATTAGTCTTCGTGATATTCTTCCACGATATACGCTTCGAAAACGTCGCCTTCCTTGATATCGGAAAATTTTTCAAGGCTCATGCCGCATTCGTAACCCTGCGCCACTTCCTTGACGTCGTCTTTAAAGCGCTTGAGGCTGGAAAGTTTGTCATCCGCCACAATGATGCCGTCGCGGACAACGCGGATATTGGCGCTGCGGGCGATCTTGCCCTCCAGCACATAGCCGCCTGCCACGGTGCCCACGCCGGTGATCTTATACACGGCCCGAACTTCCGCACGGCCCAGATCCACATCCCGGAACTTGGGCGACAGCATCCCCTTCATGGCGGTGGTCACGTCTTCGATGGCGTCGTAAATGATCCTGTAAAGGCGGATCTCCACGCCGTCCCTGTCTGCGGCCTCCTTGGCCAGCGGCTCGGGCCGGACATTGAAGCCGACGATGATCGCCCCGGAAGCGGAAGCCAGCATGACGTCGGATTCGCTTACCGCGCCCACGGCGCCGTGGATAACTTTGACCCGCACCTCGTCGTTGCTGATCTTCTCCAGAGACTGCTTCACAGCCTCCACGGAGCCCATGACGTCCGCTTTGACGATGATGGGCAGCTCTTTCATCTCGCCCTCGGCGATCTGGGAGAAGAGGTTATCCAGCGTTACCTTCTGATAGGCGCTGAATTGTTCTTCCTTCATCTCATGGCGGCGCTGCTCCACCAGCTCGCGGGCGAGCTTCTCATCCTCAACGGCATTGAGGATATCGCCGGCATCCGGCACCTCCGCCAGACCGGTGATCTCCACCGGCACAGAGGGGCCAGCCTCCTCCACCTGCTCGCCGCGGTCGTTGGTCATAACGCGCACGCGCCCTACGGCGGTGCCTGCGATGATGACGTCGCCGGTGCGCAGGGTACCGTTCTGGACCAGGACGGTAGCCACAGGGCCGCGGCCGCGATCCAGTTTCGCCTCGATGACAACGCCCTTGGCCTGACGGTCCGGGTTTGCCTTAAGCTCTTTCATATCCGCCACCAGCTGGACCATTTCCAGCAGGGTGTCGATGTTTTCGTTCGTTTTCGCGGAAACGGGCACGCAGATCACGTCGCCGCCCCACTCCTCAGGCACCAGCTCATACTCGGTGAGCTCCTGCTTCACCTTGTCGGCGTTGGCGTCGGGTTTATCCATTTTGTTGATGGCCACGATGATGGAGACGCCCGCCGCTTTGGCGTGGTTGATGGCCTCCACCGTCTGGGGCATGATGCCGTCGTCGGCGGCAACCACCAGAATGGCGATATCGGTCACCTGGGCACCGCGCGCACGCATAGAGGTAAACGCCGCGTGTCCGGGGGTATCCAGGAAGGTAATGGGCTTGCCGTTTACCATAACGCGGTAAGCGCCGATGTGCTGCGTAATGCCGCCGGCTTCCGCAGCGGTGACGTTGGTGTGGCGGATGGCGTCCAACAGAGAGGTCTTGCCGTGGTCGACGTGGCCCATGACCACCACCACCGGGCTTCTCTCCTGCAGCTCGCCGTTCTCGTCCTCGTGGTCGTCGATGAGGCGGTCCTCGATGGTGACCACCACTTCGCGCTCCACCTTGGCGCCGATATCCATGGCGACCAGGGCGGCGGTATCATAATCGATCACGTCGTTCTGGGCGGCCATTACGCCGTTGAGCATCAGCTTTTTGATGATCTCCGCCGCCTGCACTTTCAGGCGCAGGGCCAGCTCGCCCACGGTGATCTCATCGGGGATGGTGATCTCCAGTTTCTGACGGCGCTGACGCTCCATCTCCAGCTTGCGCATCTTCTGCGCCTCTTTGTCCTTGCGGGAGAACTGGGGCCTGCCCTTCTGGGCGGAGCGCTGGGTAAGCTTTTGCTTTTTGACGCCGTTGTCCTTCGCCACCACCATGTTGGTGGGGGCGATATTCTCATAGCGCTCGTTGTATTTATCCAGCTCCACATTGGCCGCGCGCATGTCTACATGGCGGGAACCGCGAAGCTCCGGTTTGTTGGAAACAGGGCCGTTCTGGGCGGCGGGCTGCTGTACGGGGCGGCTCTGTCCACCCTGGACGGGACGGTTCTGTCCGCCCTGCATGGGACGGTTCTGCCCGCCCTGAGCGGGACGGTTCTGCCCGCCCTGCATAGGACGGTTCTGCCCGCCCTGGACGGGACGGTTCTGTCCGCCCTGGACGGGGCGGTTCTGCCCGCCCTGGACGGGACGGTTCTGCCCGCCCTGGACGGGACGGTTCTGCCCGCCCTGGACGGGGCGGTTCTGTCCGCCCTGGACGGGATGGTTCTGCCCGCCCTGGACAGGAGCGGGGGCGGGGGCCGCAGGGGTTTTTTCGGGCGCGCTGGCCGCGGGAGCTTCCTCCGGGGCCGGGGCCTCTACCGGAGCCTGCTCCGGGATCTGCGCCGGGGCTTCTTTCTTTTGCTCTCCGGAAGCGAAATAAGCGTCAAAGCTCTCCACCGCTTCTTTTTTGGTGTAGTGCTCAAACACTACATTAAGCTCATCTTCCGTCAAGGCTGTCATGTGCTTTTTGGGGGTGTCGAAATGCTCCCCCAAAAGCGTAATAACGTCCTTGCTGGGCACATTTAGGTCCTTGGCCACTTCATGGACTCTATATTTGATCATCATAGTATCGTTTCCTCCTTGTTCTGTTCCGCCAACTGCCTGGCTACGCTGCCTGCCAGTCCTTCGTCTGTGACGGCCAACACGCCGGAGCGCTTGCCCACGGCATACCAAATTTCGTCCATCTTCACCGGGATCTCCCGGGCCGGACAACCGGACGCCTCACAGAACCATCGAACTTCTTTTTTCGTTTTCGGGGAAAGGTCGGCGGCTAACAGGACAAGCACCGCTTCGCGTTTCTGGACGGATTCCTTTACCGGATCAAAACCCAAGCCCAGCTTCCCCGCTCTCTTTGTCAGGGACAGCAGAGAGAGAAGCTTATTCATTTTGGGTCAATTCCTCCTCCATCCGATCATATATCTCGGCGGGTATCTGACAGGAAAACGCTTTTTCAAAACGCCGTGCCTTCCGCGCCTTTTTTAAACATTCCAGGCTGCGGCACACATAAGCTCCCCGGCCAGATTTTTTGCCGGTCAGATCCAAAGAGATCTCTCCCTCGGCGCTTTTCACCACCCGAACCAGCTCCCGCTTCGGCTTCATTTCGCCGCAGCCGGTGCACATTCTCATGGGAACACGTTTTTCCTGCATTCTATCCCTCCGCTCGGTTTTCTTCACACAACAGGCCCGTTTTATTCCTCTTCGCCGTAAAAACCGCTCTCCGGCTTGATATCGATCTTCCAGCCGGTGAGTTTGGCGGCCAGACGGGCGTTCTGGCCCTTGTTGCCAATGGCCAGGGAAAGCTGGCTGTCCGGCACGCGGACCACACAGGCTCTGGCGCCGTCCGGATCCACATCCACAGAGACCACGCTGGCCGGGGAGAGGGCCGCGCTGACAAATTCAGCCGGATCCTCGGAATAGCGAATCACGTCGATCTTCTCGCCGTCCAGCTCATCCACGATCTTGGCGACTCTGGCGCCCTTGGGGCCGATGCAGGCGCCCACGGCGTCCACGTTGTCGTCCCGGCTCCAAACAGCGAGCTTGGTGCGGGAACCGGCCTCGCGGGAGATGGCTTTGATCTCCACCGTTCCGTCGTAAATTTCGGGCACTTCCATCTCAAACAGCCGTTTTACCAGGCCGGGATGGGTGCGGGAGATCATCACCCGCGGGCCTTTTTCAGAACTGGTGACCTCCACCACATATACCTTGATGCGCTCGCCCTCGCGAAGCTCCTCGGTGGGCACCTGCTCAGATTTGGGCAGCACGGCCTCGTTGCGGCCGATCTCCAGCACCGCGACGCCCCGCCGCTCGTCGATGCGGGAAACGATGGCGGTGATGATCTCGTGCTCACGGCTCTGGAACTCCTGCAGCACCTGGCCGCGCTCCGCCTCGCGGATGCCCTGCCGGATCACATGTTTGGCTGCCTGCGCGGCAATACGTCCAAACTGCTTGGTCTCCAGCTGGATGGCCACCATCGAGCCGATCTCGGCTTTTTTATCGTATTTATAGGCCTCCTCCAGCAGGATCTGGGTGTTGGGGTCCTCTACCTCTTCCACAACTTCCTTCTGCACCGCCACGTTGAATTTATGGCTCACGGGGTCGATCTCTACCAGGGCGTTGTCGCTGCCCCCAAAATCCCGTTTGACGGCGATGGCGATGGCGGCGTTGATCTTCTCCAAAAGATATTCAGCCGGGATGCCTTTTTCTTTTTCCAGCAGCTCCAGCGCCTCAAAAAATTCGTTGTTCATCAGTCGAGTCCTCCCATATCAAAATCTTCCTCTTCATGCAGCCGCACATAAGCGGCCTCGTCCAGATTAAAAACCATTTCGCTCTCTTCGTCCAGCAGCACCGTGATCTTTCCGTCCTCATGGGCCGAAAGCTCCCCGATAAAGTCCCTCACGCCCTCCACCGGGCGGATCAGGCGGACATTGACCGGCCAGCCGAGATACTGCTCAAAATGCCAGTCCTGGCGCAGATCCCGCTCGATGCCGGGGGAAGACACCTCTAAGCAGTAGCTTTGGGGGATGGGATCCGCCTCGTCCAGCATGGGGCTTACCCGACGGCTCATCGCCTCGCAGTCGTTGATGTCGACCCCTTCGGGTTTATCGATAAAAATACGAAGATACCATGAAGCGCCCTCTTTCTCAAAACGGACGTCCCACAGTATCAAACCCAGCTCCTCTGCCACGGGAGCGACTAATTCAGTTACGACGGTCACAGTGTTCTTTTTTGCCACGAAATCACTCCTATACAAACGGAAAGAGCGGGCTTCAACTTCCCACTCTTCCATCATCGTTCTTATACTATGGTTTAGAATAGCACATTTCGGGTGGGAATGCAAGGCTTTTTTCTTTTTTCGGCGGCGGCGTCCAGTTATTTCTGCAGCGGGCGCTTCCCCCCCGTCTGGCAACCGGGCAACCAGTTGGCCGGTTATTCGGATGGCTTTGCCCCTTTCGCCGCTTGCCCCCGGGCGTCCGGCATGCTATACTGCTTTTAAATTGCCTTTTGCCCCTTATCCTGTCCCAAACGAGGTGCCTTATGTTTTCTTATTTTTCAACCCCCCACCGCCGGGAGACCTACCGGATCCTGACGCTGGTCTGGCTGAGCGGCTGCGTCCTGGGGCTGCTCCTTCTTTTTGCCGGGGCGCCGGCGCTGGCCCTGGGCCGGGCAGCCGTTTCTCTGTCGGTCTTCCCCCTCTATGGCGCCGCCTGCCGCCTGCTTCCCACCCGAAGAAGCTGTGTGGCCATCTCTGCCTTGGGTGCGCTGCTGCCCCTGGCCCTGGCCCCCTCCTTGCGGGATGCTCTGTTTTTCCCCCTGGCCGCCGTCTGCTTTCCCCTGGCTTTTCGGCAGATGGAGGACCGCTCCTTCCGAAGAAAGCTTACCGCCGCCACCGCCGCGGCCTTTGCGCTGCTTTCCCTGCTCTCCCCGGCCGGGCTTTTCCCCTTTGCCGCTTATCTGGCCATTTGCGCCCCGCGCAGCCTGTGGGAGCCCGCCCGCCGGGCCGGATGGCTCTGCTCCGCCCTTTTGTGGGGCAGCCTGCTTTTGTTGCAGTTGGGCGCTTCCTTTTCCCCCGCAGGCGTCCGGCCGGCCCTGATCCCTCTGATCCTTTTGATGCCGGCGCTGTGCGGCCTTCCGCCCGCCGCCGTCCCCCTGGCCTTTTTCCGGCGGTACTGTCCCCCTCAGCGGCGGCAGTTGCTGTTCGTCCTCTTCTCCGCCGTCCTTTCCCTTTTTGGGACATCCCTTTTCCCATCCTGCTTAAAGGCTTTTCTGGCCTTGTTTTTCCTGGCGCTTCCCCTTCTGCTTGTCTTTGCCTGGGCCCCGGAGGTGGAAGCCGTCGCCCCCAGCCCCCGGCTTTGGGCCCTGTGCCTGGCACCGGCTTTCGTTGCGGCGCTGCTTTGGGGGTTTTCCGCCGCCTTTCCTTCCTCCGCTTTGGCCTGGGGGCCCTTCTCCCATCCCGGGCTCTGGCTGGCGGGGATCTCTCTGTTCTCCTTGGCCTGCTGCGGTTTTCTTGCCAAACGGGGCTGGCGGCGGGCGGAAAAGCGGTTCCATCTGGCCCTTTCCTTCGCGCTGCTGCTTCTGCTCTATCTCCTTCAGGCGGCTCTTCTCATCAAAGGACTGTAACGAAAAAAGCTCCGGTATGCCAAAGGCATACCGGAGCTTTTTGTTTTGAGGGGCGTGGTCAAAACAGCTGCATCGCCCCAAAAAGGCCATAGGAGCCTATGGTCATAATAGCGCCCGCCGCCAAAACCCCGCCTACAATGGAGGGCAAAGCATAGCGCATGCGCATATCCAGCAGCACGGCCAACGCCGCCCCCGACCAGGCCCCCGTCCCCGGGACCGGCACCATGACAAACAGGAACAGCCCCACGGCGGAGTAGCGCATCACTTTGTCCGCTTTTTTCATCAGATGGGCTTCGCCCCAATGGGCAAAACGCGAAAACAGCCGCGTGTTTTTCAGCCAGTTGAGCACCCGGCGCCCAAACAAGATGATAAACGGCACGGGCAAAAGGTTTCCGAGCACCGAGACGGCGTAAACCACCCGCCAGTCCATTTCCATAGAAGCGCCCAGGGGGATCGCCCCCCGCAGCTCGATGATCGGGATCATCGACACGATAAAAAGGGCAAATTCATTCCCCAGGCCCGAAAAAAAATCAAATATTCCCTGCAACGCCGCGTCCTCCCCCAAAAGCAGTCCGGTCTTTTCCCGGTTTTTCTCTCTGCCGGGAAGCGTATTTTATTATTATACACAGACGCCCGAAAAAGTAAAAGCCATTTGTCCAAAATTTACACATTAGTCAAAAGGGAGGCGGCCCCCAGGGCCGCCTCCCGGCAGAGCACTGCTTATTTGGTCATCAAAGCGCACACCGCGTTGGCAAAAGCCGTGGGATCCTCCACCGGCATCCCCTCGATCAATAGCGCTTCGCCATAGAGGATATCCGCATAGGTTTTCAGCTTTTCCCGGTCGTTCTGGTAAAGCTCCGTAAGGGTCTGGAACACGGGATGCCCCGGGTTAAGCTCCAGCACCCGCTCCGCTTTGGGCTTGTTTTCCGCGGGCATGGAAGCGAACACCTTCTCCATTTCCAGAGAGATCGCGCCGTCCGCCGTCAGGCAGACCGGATGGCTCTTCAGCCGTCTGGACAGGCGCACTTCCTTTACTTTTCCGCCCAGGGCCTCCGCCATAAAGGCAAAAAGATCCTTGTGCTCCGCGGCCTGTTCCTCGGCCTGTTTCTTTTCTTCCTCGCTCTCCAGGTCCAGATCCCCGGCGGAGACGGACTGGAAAGGCTTTTCCTGATATTGACGCATGGCCTGGAACGCGAACTCGTCCACATCCTCGGTGAGGTAGAGGATCTCGTAGCCTTTATCCCGAACCAGCTCGGTCTGAGGCAGCTGCTCGATGTGCTCCACCGTGTCGCCGCAGGCATAATAGATGGCCTTTTGCCCTTCCGGCATCCTACCGGCATATTCCGCCAGGGTGGTCAGCTCCTTCCCGGCGGAGGAGTGGAACAGCAGCAGATCCTTCAGCAGGTCGGCGTGGGCGCCGTAATCGCCATAGACGCCAAACTTGAGCTGCCGTCCGAAAGCCTGGAAGAAGGAGACATATTTTTCCCGCTCGTCCCGCAGCATGGCCTCCAGCTCGGATTTGATCTTCTTTTCCAGCCGCCCGGCGATGATCTTGAGCTGCCGGTCGTGCTGCAGCATTTCCCGAGAGATATTCAGGGACAGATCCTGGGAATCCACCAGGCCGCGGACAAAGCTAAAGCAGTCCGGCAGCAGATCCGGGCACTTGTCCATGATCAGCACGCCGTTGGAATAGAGCTGCAGCCCCTTTTCGTACTCCCGGCTGTAATAATCGAAGGGAGCCTTGCCGGGGATGAACAGCAGGGCGTTGTAGGTGGAAGCGCCTTCGGTGCTGCTGTGGATCACCCGCAGGGGTTCGTTGTAATCGAAGAATTTATCGCGGTAGAAATTGCAATAGTCCTCGTGGGTCAGCTCGCTTTTGTTTTTGCGCCAGATCGGCACCATGCTGTTGAGGGTCTCTTTCTCGGTATAGGTCTCGTACTCCGGCTCTTTGTCCTTTGCTTCTTCCCCCTCCGGCTGCGCTTTCGGCCGGCTCTTTTCCACATCCATGCGGATGGGGTAACGGATATAATCGGAGTATTTTTTGACGATGCCGCGAAGCCGCCACGGATCCAAAAACTCGTCGTAGTTGTCCTCCTCCGTGTTGTCCTTGATCTTCATGATGATCTCGGTTCCGTGGGAATCCTTCCCGGCGGGCTCCACCGTATAGCCCTCGGAGCCGGTGGAATACCATTTCCAGGCCTCACTGGCGCCAAAGGGGCGGCTCACCACGGTCACGTCGTCGCTAACCATAAAAGCGGAATAAAAGCCTACGCCGAACTGGCCGATGATGTCGATGTCCTCTTTGGCGTCGTTTTCCTTTTTAAAGGCCAAAGAGCCGCTTTTGGCGATGGTGCCAAGGTTGTTCTCCAGCTCCTCCCGGGTCATGCCGCAGCCGTTGTCCCGCACGGTCAAGGTCCTCTTTTCCTTATCCGGGATGATCTCAATGGAAAAATCCTCCCGGGAAAGGCCGGTGTTCCCGTCCTGCAGGGTCTGGTAATAAAGCTTATCGATGGCGTCGCTGGCGTTGGAGATCAGCTCCCGCAGGAAGATCTCCCTGTGGGTGTAGATAGAATGGATCATCATATCGAGCAGCCTTTTGGACTCTGCCTTAAATTGTTTTTTGGCCATATTCGGTCACTCCTATTTATAATTTGGCACTCTATCTGCCAAAGTGCTAAAACTATCATAATACGAACCGACGGCAAAATCAAGGGGGATCTTCCAAAAATATGTAAACGTTCCGTTAAATCTTCCCCGCAAAGCAAAGAGCCGCCGGCCAAGGCCGGCGGCTCTTTGTTTCATACCGCGCAAAAGCGGCGGGGGTTACTGCGCAAAATTGGCGCTGGAAACGGCCATTACATCGTAATCGACGGCCTTCAGCTCGCCCTTATCGTAAAGATACAGGTCGCCCCGGCGCCCCGAATAATCCTTCAGCAGGTACGCCTGGGAAGCGCTGCGCGCCCAGACCGAATTGACGTCGCTGGCGATCCACTGGGGTTCGGATTTGCCGTCATAGCGGTAGAGTTCGCCGTATTGGCGCTCCCAATCGTACTCCGTGGTAAAGTAGCACGCCTCGTCTCCAATAGACCGGATGATCCCGTCCTCGGTCACGCCCTCAGCCATCAGGCTTTTCTCGGTTCCGCGCAGGAGATACAGGTCGTAGCGGTAAGAGGAAGCGCTGTCCTCCCTCGCCTGACGGTAAGCTACCTGGCCGCAGATCTTGCCGTAGACGATGGACCAGGCCTCCCCGTCTATCCTTTCCGCCTGGCCCACGGCCGTCCCTGTCACGGGGACATACCAAAAGGCCGTCTGACGTCCGTCCTCCACGTAGGAGCTCTGCAAAATATAGAATCCTTCGTCGGTGAGCTGGATTTCCTCATAGGAATCCCCCGTACTTTGGAAGAGATCCACCGCGCCGCCGGCCACCGTTAAGGCGCAGACTTCGGCCGGGCGCTGATACTGTGCCTGGATCATAAAGTCATAAACTTCGTCCACGCTGGTGAGTTGGGAGATCATCGCCACAGGCTCAATGTCGTTCATATCCGGTTTCCGGTAGGCCACCCACTGCCGTTCCCCATCGTAAAACAGGCAATGGTCGATCCCCTCGGCCAACACCGTTTTTTCGTCCCCCACCTGGCGGATCAGGTCGTTGACATAAATGGGGGCGTCGTTTGCCTCGATGGTTTCCCGCAGCGTATCCCGGAAAAGCTTCTGCTCATATTCCTCCCGGGCGGCATAATAGGCCTCGTAATCTGTGGTGGTGTAGCTGCCAAAAACGCCCTGGTGGCTGACCTGGTAATCCTCCGTTTTGGGTTCTTCCCAGCCGGCGTCCACGTCATTCATGTCGTCCAGGATATATTCCCCGCTGGTGACGCCGCTGTCCCGGCGCTGGGTGTAGACGAGCTCCCCGGTATCCGCGTCGCAGTAATACAGGATCAGATCCCCGGAGAGGAGCTTTTTCTTCTCCCCGTCCTGATCCATAGAATACACGTCCGTGATCCCAACATCGGCGGCGCTGTCATAGCGGTATCTTGTGTAGATAAAGCGGGTCAGATCCTCCGAATGGCTGTTGACCGACATGATATCGGCGTCCAGCTTTCGTTTTTCCGGCTCTTTCCCGGTCATATCCGCTATGTAATAATCCAGAAAATAATTTTCGTCCTCCTGCCGCATCTTGCTGTAAAGCAGCCGCTTGGAACCGTAATTGGCGATCAGCGTCCCGGACTGGGAATCCAGCGGAAAGATCAGCTCTTTCTTCACGTCATAGGCGTAAAGGCCATTGGTGGCAACATACCAGATCACTTTCCCGTCTCCGGAAAGGATAAACTGCTGCACGCTCCTCGCCACGCTGACATCCTCATCGCCGCCCTGGGCCCGGCGCACGAAAAGTTCCCCGGACTGGATGTTCATTTGATTGATCTGGTCGTATTCCGTCTGGTAATTTTTTATGTAGGCGATGGTCTTTCCGTCGTCAGACGCGCCGGTTCCATACACCGCCGTATATACGTTGTATTCCTCCGTGCTGTAGCCATCGGCCAAAAGAATCGGCTTTTTCTCCCCCGGCGCATGGTATTTCAGCTCACCGGCTTCTGTCAGATAAAAGAGGGGCGCCGTCTCCGGGGCTGGCCCAGAGTCCTTCCCTCCCCAGGAAGAATTCTTCCAGCAGAAAAATCCCACCGCCGCGCCGCCCAAAAGCAGCAGCGCCAAAAGGACGATCAGAATGACCAGCCAGGTTTTCTTTTTGCGGCGCGGCGCCTTGCCTTCCGATACAAAAGACGGGGCCTGCATCGGCTGGGCCGGGGCCTGCATCGGCTGGGCCGGGGCCTGCACCGGCTGGACCGGGGCCTGCGTCGGCTGGACCGGGGCCTGCGTCGGCTGGACTGGGGCCTGCGTCGGCTGGGCCTGCGCAGAACCGACGGACGCCGCCCCTACCGGCTGGGCCGCGCCCTCGGGGGCCGCCGTCTCCCCCATCGGCGTCCTTGTGCCGCACCCGGGGCAAAAGACCGCTTCTTCGTTAAGCTCTCTGCCGCATTTTCTACAAAACATTCCTTGTCTCCTCCTCTTTTCTCAAACACCGGTCACCTCACGCATTTGCCAGATATTCCTCCAGGCAGATCCCCTGGGACATGATCGTTTTGGCGTGGTTGACGCCTACATAGCGGTAATGCCACGGCTCATAGCTGATCTTGGTAATATCCACCTTATCTTTTGGAAAACGCAGGATAAAGCCGTAATCGGCGCAATGTTCCTGCAGCCAGGCAAATTCCCGCGTGTTTTCAAAGCTCTCCTCCAAAGAATTCAGATCCACCGCGTAACCCAGGCAATGCTCGCTGGTGCCGGGCACCGCCACCCATGCCGAAGCCTGCACCGCCGCTTCCTCCGGGCTGTAGCCATAGCCTTCGTATTCGGAGACCTTTTGCGCAAACAGCTCTTTCTGTCGATCAAGGCTGCGATAAGCCGAAATGATCCAGATACTCACGCCATCGGCTTTGGCTGCGTCCAGCATAGTGTTCAGCGCCGCGGAGGCCTTGCGGTCAAATTTATAACCGTTGCCCAGATCCACCACATCCGCCGTATAATCCTCCGGCATCGGCGTATCCGGATTGACCAGCAGCGGCAGATCCGCTTCGTAGTAAGGGGAATCTGTCTGGCCCTCCCCGCTCTGGCTGGGCTCCCCCGGCTCTGCCGGTGCCGTGGAAGACGCCGATCCTTCGGGAATATCCTCCGGCAGGCTCTCTCCGCCGCTTTCCGCGCTCTCCGGCCCGGCCGCAGAGGAGTCGCCGGGCTCTTTTGCGGCCGGCTCTCCGCCCGCCGGCGAGGAAATCGCCTCAGACGAAGCCCCCTGGGAAGAGGGGCTTTCCGCCCCGCCGCCGGTATTCAGCAAAAAGGTGGTCAAAAGGCCCACTGCGGCCACCGCCATCAGCCCAACGCCCACGGCGATCAGCCGGTTGCGGCGAATCTGCCCGTCGCTGTATCTGCCGCTGTGCACCCGCATCTTTTTATCCATATTCTCGCTCCAATTTTCTCCGAAGGCTTTGCGTGCCCCCGCGTATTGATGATTTTTCCGCCCCATCGCGGCGTATCTCCATAGTACTATCGGACGCCCAAAAAATCAAGAGCCCGGCGCCGCCCGGAAAGCGCAGGCGCAAAAAAAGCGAAGACGCGGGCGGCGCCTTCGCTTTTCAATTTTTAAGGAAGCAGGGTGTAGCTGCCGCTGGGGTCGTATAAAATATAGCCGGTGATCCCCAGTTCCGAAAGGGCGCGCAGCTGTTCTGACACATCTGCAGAAGTATATTCCCGGCCGTAATCCGGCGTGCTGTAGGCCTGGACAAAAGGCAAAAACACATTCTGTTCCGTTTTGCCCGCGGCGATGCGCTTCATCACGGAATAAACCGTATCGTAAGGGGAAAGCACCGGGTCGGTCAGGGTGAGGGTCTCGCTTGCAACGCCGCTTCCAAAGGAGGCGGGCATCACATCGGGGGCAAACAGTTCCAGCGGCAGCTTTAGCGGGCTGTCGGGGTATTGGACAGAATTGGCCAGCAACATGGCGGAGCCGGAGGCGGAAGCCATCAGCGCGCCGCCCTTTTTCTCCACCAGATCCCGGGTGGCCTGTACAAACTCTGAAAGAGCCTCCTGCCGGGTCTTGGCGCTGCTGCCCGTGCCGTAGGAAGCCAGCTCCAGGCCGACGCCCACGGGGAAATGGAGCCCGTCCAGCATCACGGCGTCCGCGCCTTTTTCCACACATTCCAAGGCGATATCCGCCACATACATCCGCGCCACCTCGGAATAGGGGTTGAGCCAGCTGCGCCCGCCCGCGTCCCGGGAATTATCCAGCCAGAGCCAGTCCGTATCCAGATATTTCACCGCGCCCTCCAGCAGCACCCGGGAGGCGATGTGATCCTTAAACGCATAGACCCGCGCAATGGCTTTAAAGCCGTTTTGATGAAGGAGCTCGTTGACGCGGCTGATGTCATACGGGGCGGCCGTCACCGCCTCGCACTGAAGCACCCGCTCGTTGGTGGAGTTGTAAAAGACCTGTCCAATGGGATCCTTGGCGTCGTAAACAACGGCGTTGACCCCTTTTGCCTGAAGCGATGTCAGCGCCGCCTGAAGCGCCGCTTCGTCCCGCAGGGTCCCGGTGGGAAGATAGGCCGCGTGCAGCCCGGAAAAGGCCTCCGAAGCGCTCTGCTCCGGCTCTTTTTCCTGATCCAGGGGCGCCTGGGAGCTCTCCTGGCTCTCTTCGGCCTGGGATGAGGAGGACGACGGCCGTTCCACCGTCAGTCGCCCGCTGATAAAATCAGACACCGGCCCGTAAAGGCTCCAGCCGACAAAGGCCGCCGCCAGCAACACCAACGCCGTGACGATCACGCCGCCGGCCGTCACCCGGGAGTTCCTGTTAGACTGATAAATCCTGCGGTAACGCTTGATTTTATATTGTTTCGCCATCCTTGGCCCTCCCGTTTTGTCGACTGATCCCGCGGCTGACAGACAGCCGGTTCTCTTTCATAGTATAACCGCCGCCCGGGGCTTTCATGCCGTCAGACGGGCAGCTGATGCCCAACCAGGCCATAAGTGGCCAACGCCAAAAGCCCAATATACATCAGACGGATGGGCAGCCCCTGGAAAGCCTTGGGCACATTGCAGATGGCAAGACGCACCTCCGCAGTCCTAACCAGCAGGCAGGCCAGCAGGAAGCCGAGCCCAATGCCCGCGCCTACGCCGACGGCGCCCAAAAAGTTTTTTGCCTTGTAGATAGCCAAAAACATGGAGCCCAGCGCCGCACAGTTGAAAAAAGAGGTGGTCAGCAGCACCCGAAGGCTCCGGTACAGCTCGTTTTGATAAAAATACAACGCGGTGCAGGCCGCCGCGTACAGCAGCGTCAGCGCCGTTAGGAACAAAAAGGACTGGCCGTAGACAGAATACCAGGCCACGCCCTGAAACAATCCGTGCAGCAGCCAGGCCACGCCGCCGGAAACGGCGCTGGCGACAGTGATCACCCCTCCGTAGCAGAGGATCGTGCGGCGGCTATGCAGGGCCGGCAACAAAACGCTCACATCCAGGGCACGGGCAAACAGGGCGTTTTCCAACATCACCGCCGTAAACGCCAACATAATGAACTGGCCGACGCTCATCTAACCGCCCCCTTTCTCTTTGCGCCGCGCCCGGCGATCTTTCTCGTCAACGCAGAAAGGCCGTTCCAGGCCGCGGCCGCAAACGCCACCGCAAAGAACCCGGCAAAGGGCATCGCCGCCGCGGGGAATTTTAGGGTAAATCCCATGGGGGAGCCCCAAAGCGTCCCCAAAGAAAACACCTCCCGCACAGCGCCCACCGCCAGCGCCGCCAGCGCAAAGCCCAGCACGCCGCCTACGGCGTCCACCGCCGCAGGCAAAGGCTCTTCCGGCTGCCGTCCGGGGCTGTGAAGGAACATCAGGGCGCTGACGCCCGTCAACGCAAGGTACATGCCCAGGGAATCAAAAATATTCTGCGCCAGGGGGGCCACCGCCATTTTGGCGGGCATCAGCATTGCCGCCGCCACCAAAGCGCAGATGGACATTCTGGCAAAATCCGGTACTTTAGGCGCATATTTGGCCAGCAGGGCCTCCAGCACCATGGCCGGGATCAGGGTGCAGGCCATGACAATGATCAGCGCCACAGCGTTTTTCACCGTGGTGGAGACCATCACCACCGGGGCCAGGGCCAGGCCGCCCAACAGGACGGGGTTCTCGCCCAGGGCCTGTTTAAACCTTTTTAATAATCCGCTGGTTCCGGCGGTACGCTCTGAAGCCAAGCACAGCCCTCCTCACAATTCTGAACAGTCGTTCCAGTTCATGATCCAGCAGCAGCGTGAAGCTGTTGACCAGCAGCAGCGCAAAAGCCGCCGTCTGCTCAAATCCGCCGTAATAGCGCAGCAGCATGGTGGCCGCCCCCGCCAAAGCGCCGTATACAAACCGGGAAAGCCCCCGTTTGGGGGAGGTCACCGGGTCGCTCAGCAAAAAGATCCCCGCGAAAACCAGAGTGCCGGAGAGCAGCTCAAAAGCCACCGATTCCGACCGAGATACGGGAATACGCGGAAAGAGATAGGCGATGGCCGCCGTCATGCCCAAAAAGGCCGCCGGAGCCTGCCAATTGATGGCGCGCCGAAACAGCAGATAAAGAAAACAGGTAGCCAGCACCAGGATATTGGTGACCCCCATGGGGCCCGCAAATTTTCCCAGCATCAGATCCAGCTTGTCGATGGTGGGGACAGCCCCCAGCATCAGGGCGTGGGCCGGGCTTTCCGCCAGGCGCGCGGGAAGCTCCCCCGTTATGGGCAGCGAAAACATGGGCTGGGGATAGGAGAACACCAGGGAGGGCCAGCAAACGCTGACAAAGGCAAAGCCGCCCGCCGCCGGGTTGAAGATATTCTGCCCCACGCCGCCAAAAGGATGCTTGACTACGGCAATGGCAAACACCGCCGCCGTAACCGGCACATAATAAGGCACGGAGGCCGGAAGCATCAGGGGGATCAGCAGGCCCGTCACCAACGCGGAAAAATCCCGCGGGTTGGGGCGGCGTCCAGAGAGAAACACACAAATCACATCGGCCGCCACCGCCGAAAGCAGGGAGACGCCGCCCAAGGCCAAAGCCCTTGCCCCATAAAAGTAGGTGGCCATAAAATACAGCGGCAAAAGCGCGATCAAAACGTCCAGCATGGTGGAACGCGCCGAATCCTTCAGGCGAATATGGGGCGCTTTCAGTTCCTTAGCCTGCATCCGGCAGCCCTCCCGTCGAGTTTTTCTGGCGCGCGGCCTTGGCCGCTTTGATGTTGGCTGCCACATCCAGCTTGGCCGGGCAGACATAAGAACAGGTGCCGCAGCCGATGCAACGGTCGATCTCGTAAAAATCCAGCATTTCCATGCGGCCCCGTTCTATGTATTTGTTGATATAAAAGGGAGTCAGGTTTTCCGGGCAGCAATCCACGCATTTGCCGCAGCCGATGCACTGATAGCGCCGTTCCTTGACGTCCTCTTTAAAGGCCAGCACCGCCCGGGTGGCAGGCCCCACCACCGTCGCGCTCGGATCCTGGCAGGCAACGCCGGTCATGGGCCCGCCAATGATGATGCGCCCCGGATCGTCCGCCAGGCCGCAGCGCTCCAGCAGCTGGTCTACCGTCATCCCAACGGAGGCCTCCAGGTTCATGGGGTTGGCCACACAGTTTCCGGCCACCGTTACAAAACAGCTGGACTGGATGCGGTGCTCTTTGACCGCGCGGTAAAGGTGGATCAGGGCACATACCCCGATCAGCGCCAGCGGCGCTTCCTTGGCAAAATCATCCGTGGTGCGGAACTCTGCGGGATACCGCCCGCGGATCCGCTTGACCGTAACGCCCTCCAGCGTCTTGGGGATCCTGTGGACAAGATCCGTAATATTTTTATAGACGGCAAAATAGACCTTGCCGGCGCCGGTGGCCTTCATGGCCAGGCGAAGCCCCCCCGCCGCCTGCGGCGCGCATTTGAGCATGGGGTTGATCTGGCTGGAAACGTAGGGCTCGTCGTCGATGGCGTCCGCCACCACCACGCGCACCTGCTGTTGGGCCGCCTTTTGCAGCTTCCGGTAAAGCGGCTCGCCGTCCCGCTCGTCTACGATCCCCGCCAGCTCCGCCAGCCGGATGATCTCCTGCGGCTCCAACTCGTCCTCTTCGGTGGAAAGACTGCTTTCAAACAGCATCCCCGGGTAATTTGAATTGACAAATTCCCGCAGGGGACGGTTGATCGCAGGCTCTTTGTATTGTTCCAAAACAATGCCTCTGGTCAAGATCCCAGGCATCTTCTCACCCTTTCTCCGCCCTCTCCCGAGGGGATTTCCGGCACTTTAAGCCTGCGCCGCCAGTAAAAGCTCCCGCACAGCGGCGGAATAATCCGGCTTGCCAAACAAAGCAGAGCCTGCCACCAGCACGTTGGCGCCGTTTTGCACCGCCGTTTTGGCCGTGGAAGGGGCAATTCCCCCGTCCACCATGATGTCCATGTCTTTTCCGCGGCGGATAAGCTCCTGCCGCAGGGCGCGGACCTTTGGCATCATATCCTCCATGAAGCTCTGGCCGCCAAAACCAGGCTCCACCGTCATCACCACCAGCATATCCAGTTCGTCCAGATAGGGCTCTGCCGCAGACCACGGCGTGGCGGGTTTTAACGCAAGGCCAGCCTTTTTGCCCTTGGCCCGAATGGCCCGGATGGTCTCTCCCGGCTCGCTGTCCGATTCCAGATGGAAGGTGATCAGGTCGGCCCCGGCCTTGACATAATCGTCCAGGTAACGCAGGGGGTCGGAGATCATCAGATGCACATCAAAAAGCAGCCCGCTGTACGGGCGCAAAGAGCGGATCACCGGCGCGCCAAAGCTGAGATTGGGCACAAAATGCCCGTCCATTACGTCTAAGTGGAGCATGGGGACGCCGGCGTTTTCCATGGCCTGCGCTTCCCGGCGCAGATCGGAAAAATCCGCCGCCAAAACAGATGGGGATATTTTAATCAAGGCTGGTTCTCCTTTTCAAAACACTTGTATGGGCTTCGCCGTGGGGCAAAACCCAATTTTTTTGCCATGTTTATTGTAAACTAAACCCCGACAAAGGTCAATCCAAAGCCCATAAATTCACAAATTCGCAACATGCTGTTTGTCTCATCTCATTTTCTTTGGGCAGAAGGAAAGGCCCCCGAACACCGCCGGAGGCCTCTCCATTTTTCCAGCCCAGAGGGCCGGATGGAGAGCGGTTTTGTGCATTTGGGGGAGAGCGCCCGCCGCCCGGCGGGCCCCGCCCCTATGATAATGCGCCCCGGGACCGGAACCGGCTGCTCTGCGGGCGCTGTTTCCAGCGCCACCCGCCCCGCTGCGGCGCGCTTGACTTTCCGCTCTTCCTCATCCTATGTTCCGGGCCCCGGCCCTGCCACTGTCCCCGTATTCGATGGGACCGCCGGGGACCACCCGGCTGCCCGGCCAATTTACAAACGGGCCAACCGCTATGGCCTGCCGGCCGGCGGAGTCCGGCGCGCAAAAAAACCTTTGCAGTCCCGATCCAATTCTTTGGAAACCAACGTGACCGCCATCTCTTCCGCGGCGGAGAGGGTGGCCGCCGTCCCAAGGATGATGGCCGCCGGGGAAAACCCCAGGGCCGCCCACAACAGGGGCCCGGCAAAAAGAAGCGCCCCGGTAAATTTGTTCAGATAGGTGTGCAGGCCCGCGAAAGCGTGATATTTATAATACCCTATCCCATAACATGCCAGCCGCAGCAGGGCGACGGCACAGGCCCAAACCCAAAACCACAAGGGGAACCCGCCGGTTCTGACGGCGGCGGCAAAAAGCGCCGCGGCAAAAGCCAGGTCTGCGGCGCTGTCCAGCCTGGCCCCGCTTTCGCTCTCCTGATGCAGCTTTCTGGCGACAAAACCGTCGAATATGTCGCTGAGCCCACCGCAGAGATAACATCCCCAAAAAGCGGCGGATCCCGGCGCGGCGAAGGCCGCCCCCGCCGCAAACACAAACCGGGAACCGGTGATCCAATTGGCCGCGTGCTTCATTCTATCCTCCCCTTTCCACCGATCCGGCCCGCCTTGGCCGCGGCCGGATAAAAAAACGACGCGGCGAAGGCTTTTTCAAAAGCTTCCGCCGCGCCGCGTCAAAGTTACAGCACTCCAAAGACAGCCTGGGAAATATACACCAGCATCGGCACCGTTAATACGCTGAACAACGTGGTCACCGCCACGATCTTCGCCCCGTATTCGCCGTTCAGCCCAAAGCGGTCCGCCATCAGGCTGGTGGTGATGGCGCTGGGGCAGGCGGCGGCGATCAGGTTGATGATGAGCAGATACTCCCCGGACGGCATCCAGGTGTTGGCCCGGGCCGCCCAATAGATCGCCAGGGTAACCAAGGGGATAGCGGCCAGACGCACAAAGGAGATATAGAGGACGCGGCCCGTAAAGACCTTGCGAAAATCCACTTTGGCGAGGAAAAACCCGCACACCAGCATTGCCAGCGGGGTCTGCATACTGCCGATGTAATGTATCACCGTGCCCACGGCGCTGGGCAGGGTAATGCCAAAGGCGAACAGCGGCACCGCCACCAGCGCCCCGATGACCCCGGGGTTGAGCACCGCCTGCTTCAGCGAAAGGGCCCGGGCGGAGCCTTTGAGCACCACGACGCCATAGGTCCAGGAAAAAATGTTAAAGGCCACCATAAACGCCGCGGCAAAGATCACCGCCTCCTCGCCAAAAACCCCGGAGATCAGCGGCACGCCGATAAAGCCCACATTGCCAAAGGCCATGCCAAAACGGTCCACCCTCGCCTCTGGCGAGATGTTTTTGCGGGCAAAAACAAAATGGGAAAGCAGGATCGCCACCAGGCTGGCAAAAAACGCAAGCCCTGCGGAAAACAGCAGATCCCGCGCCGAATCCGCATTAAAGGGGATCTGGAAGGAATCCACCAGCATACAGGGCACCACCACGGTCAGCAGCAGGTCGGAGATGCGGTTGTTCTGCTCCGGCGTCAGCTTTTTCCATTTGGCGTAGACGATCCCCACCAGGATCAGGATAAACATGATCACGACCTGTTTGAGCACGATCAGCGACAGCTCCACGAAGCCTCATCTCCCATTCCGTTTTCCCGGTTTCCGGGAAATCCTTTTGTCATTTTATTCTAATTCCGGCGCAGATACAAGCTTTTTTGCGGTATCCGGGGCATTTTCCCCGTTCTTTTGCTTTTTTGCCCGTATCGAAGAAAAATATTGGTGAATATTTTGAAAAAGCTGTTCATTTTATTTGCCGCCAGCCTTGCAAAATATAAGGGGCCGGCGTTAAAACGCCAGCCCCTTATGACAGGATCTCCGGATCAAAAGGCTGCTTTTGTCCCTTAGTTTTTGGAGACCGCCTCAAACTCACCGACGATCTCCCGGGAGGGAGCCGGGGTCAGCAGGCTCACCGCCACAATGGCCACACAGGCCACCAGGAAGGCGGGCAGCAGCTCATAAATATTCCAGACGCCGCCCAAAGGCCGCACCAGATATTTCCAGATAAACACCATGGCGCCGCCGCAAACCATCCCTGCCAGCGCGCCCCAGCGGTTGGAACGCTTCCAGAACAGGGCAAAGAGTACCACCGGGCCAAAAGCGGCGCCAAAGCCCGCCCAAGCGAAGGAGACGATGCCGAACACCGAGCTGTTGGGATCTCTGGCCAAAAAGACGCCGATGACCGAAATCGCCACCAAAGTGATCCGTGCCACCATCATACTGGCCTTCTGCGAAAGCTTTAGGCCAAAAACGCCGGAAAGAAGGTTTTGAGAGACCGAGGAAGAGGCCGCCAGAAGCTGGGAATCCGCCGTGGACATGGTGCTGGCGAGGATCCCCGCCAGAATAAGCCCCGCGATCAGGGCAGCGCCAAATCCATATTGGCTCAGCAGGTCGGCTATCCGCACGATAATGGTCTCCGAAGCGGTACCTTCCAATACTGCAATGGCCCCTGCACGGCTCATGGCCAGGCCCACAACGCCGATGAGAACGCCCACCGCCATGGAGATGACCACCCAGATGGAAGCCACCCGGCGGGAAGTCTTCAGCTTGCGGTCATCCTCAATGGCCATAAACCGCAGGAGGATGTGAGGCATTCCAAAATACCCAAGGCCCCAGGCCAACGTGGAAATAATGGTGATCAGGCCGTAGGGAGACGACGCGCCGGAAACGGGGTCGTGAGAGGCTGTCATGGAAAGATACCCCGCCAGGGAGCACGCGTTTTCCACAACCGCGTTTACCCCGCCCGCCGCCGATACGCCAAAGCCGAGCACCACAAGCAGCGCAAGGGTCATGATAATGGACTGGATAAAGTCGGTGGTGGAAGCCGCCAAAAAACCGCCTGCCGCGGTATACCCCACAATGACCACCGCGCTGATGATCATGGCGGTGAGATAATCGATGCCAAACAGGCTTGCAAAAAGCTTGCCGCAAGCGGCAAAACCCGACGCCGTATAGGGGATAAAGAAGATCACAATGACAATGGCCGAAATGCTAAGCAGCAGACGGCTGCTATCGCGATAACGGTTGGCAAAAAAATCCGGCAGGGTAATGGCGTTTACCGCGTGGGTGTAGCGCCGGATGCGTTTGGCTACGATGAGCCAGTTCAGATAGGTTCCCACCGCAAGGCCGATGGCCGTCCAACCGGCGTCGGCGATGCCGCTGAGATAGGCTACGCCCGGCAATCCCATAAGCAGCCAGGAGCTCATATCCGAGGCTTCCGCGCTCATGGCGGTGACAAAGGGGCCCAGCCGCCGTCCGCCCAGGTAAAAATCATCCACCGAGGCGTTTTTGCGGGAACACCAGACGCCTATCGCCAGCACTCCCGCCAGATAGACCACAATTGAAAGACAGATCCCGATCTGTGCGCTTGTCATAAAGGTTTTCTCCTTCCAGTTTTCCGCCGTTTGGCGGCTTTTGCAGGCCGCGGCCCCAATCGGGCCATCTCCCACTGAATACGGCGATTATTTTAGCACAGATCGAGTTGGACTACAATACAGAATAAAGTCTGTACTATAGTCTGTATTTTTTATAGATATCGCACGATATCTCTGATAAACAAACTGTTTATTCAAAAATATTAGGCAGACGATTTATCGTATTTTATATAGAAAATATTCAGACTTATAAAAAAACGCCCCCGCATACAGCCCACGGAGGCGTTGGGAAGGCGCAAAACCGGCCGGGCATGGGTTCATCCTTCTGCGCGGATCCCCTGTAAAAACATGGGAAGCACATCCCTGGCGTAGGCCTTCAGGGAGTATTCCCCGCCGGAGATACACCAGTCGTAGATCAGAGCCCGCTCGCACAGGGCATACAGCTTCACCATGTCGTTCACCGAGCGTTTCTCGGTCAGCTCCCCGCGCTTTTGCCCTTCCTGAATGATCTGGCGCAGCAGGCGGTAATAAAAGCGGCTGCGGTCCAGCAAATGCTTTTCTCCCCGGGTGACGAGCTGGGAGGAATACAGCCTTGCCAGCAGCTCCACCGAGACCCGGTCCTCGATCATGGCAAACAGCTCCTGATTGAGAAAGATCAGCCGGTCAAAGCTGCCCATCTCCGGCGGAAGCTGCTCTGTCAGTTCCTCATATTTTTCGTCGAACAGATAGGAAAGGGAGCTGAGCAGCGCGTCCTTCCCCTCGAAATAATGATAAAAGGAGCCTTTGGAGGTACCGGATTCGGCGATGATCTCCTCCACCGTGGTATCGTCGTAGCCATGCTCATAAAAAAGCTTCCACGCCGCCGACACGATGCGCCCCTTGGTGTTCCTGACATTTTTCCGGCCCATACAGGCGGCCTCCTTCCGGCGTCAAACGCACATTGCTTTTGCCAAGCTCACTCCTCGATCCCAAACAGGACCCGGGCGTTTTCCGCCGTTCGGTCAAACAGCTCCTGCGCAGGGATCCCCTTGATCTGGGCCAAACGGGCGCCGGTAAATTCCAGCATGGAGGAATCGCAGCGGGAACCCCGGTGAGGCTCCGGAGCCATATAGGGGCAGTCGGTCTCGACAAGCAGCCTATCCAGGGGGATGACCTCGGCGGATTCCACCGCCCGCCGGGCGTTTTTAAAGGTGATCACACCGGTAAAGCCGATGTAAAAGCCCAATTTTACCAGCTCCTGCGCCATATCGGCGCTGCCGGAATAGCAGTGCACCACGCCCCGGGGCCGGTATTTTTTCAGCAGGTCGTAGGTATCCTGCGCCGCCTCCCTGCTGTGGATGATCACCGGCATGTCCAGTTCCACGGCCAGCTGCAGCTGCTTTTCAAAATGGATCTTCTGTACCTCGGGGGCCACATCGTCCCAATGGTAATCCAATCCGATCTCGCCGATGGCCTTTACTTTTGGCAGGACGGAAAGCTCCCGCAGCAGGTCATAATCGGTCTCGGACATATCCCCCACCTCGCAGGGGTGTACCCCGATGGCACTGTACATGTGATCATAGCGGGCGGTCAGCTCCACTGTGCGGCGGGTAGAGCGCATGGAGGACGCAACGTCCATGATCCCGCAGACGCCGCCGGCGAACAGCTGCGGGAGCAGTTCCTCCCTGTCCTCAAAATCCCGGCCGTTGTAGTGGGCGTGGGAATCAAAAATATGCTGGTACAAAAACGCCGCCTCCTTTTCGCGAACAAAACCGGGCGGGGATCTTCCCCAGCCCGGTTTAAAAAATCAGATCGTCAGCAAAGCCTGGCGCCCGCGGGGATCTTATCGTCCAGGATCAAAAGGTTCAGCGCCTCGTCCTTTTCAGCGGAGAGCAGCATGCCGTTGGACTCCTGTCCCATCATCTTCCGGGGCGGCAGATTGGTGCAGGCCACCAGGGTCTTGCCCACCAGTTCTTCGGCCTTATAGTATTTTGCAATGCCGGAGAGGATCTGGCGGGGCGCGCCAGATCCGTCGTCCAGCTGGAACTTCAGCAGTTTTTCGCTTTTGGGCACATTTTCACAAGCCAACACCTTGCAAACGGTCATCTCCACCTTGGCGAATTCATCGATGGAAACGCAGCCCTCCGGCACTTTGGCTGCCTTTGCAGCGGGTTTTTCCGCCTTCTCCGGCGCGGCGGCGGGCTTTTTCGCGGCCTCCAGCTCAGCCAGCTCCTTGACAGCGTCGATACGCGGGAAAAGAGATTCCCCCCGTTTTACCGCGATACCGGCGGGCAGAAGGCCCCATTCCCCGGCGGATTCCCAGGTACAAAGCTCCTTCGCAGCCCCGATCTGCTCCTGGATCTTGGCGCAGGACTCGGGCATAAAGGGCGTCAGCAGCACCGAGGAGATGCGGATGCTCTCCAAAAGGTTGTACATGACCCGGGCCAGACGGGGGCGGTTTGCCTCCTCTTTGGCCAGCACCCAGGGGGCGGTCTCGTCGATGTACTTGTTGGCGCGAGAGATCAGCTTAAAGGTCTCCACCAGGGCGTTTTGGAACGCATATTTTTCCATCTGCGCCTCATAGCGTCCCCGCAGGGAAGACGCCATCTGGACGATCTCGTCGTCCATGAGGTCGGACGCCTGCTCCTGAGGGAGGGCGCCGGCAAAATATTTTTCCACCATCGCCACGGTGCGGGAGACCAGGTTTCCCAGATCGTTGGCCAGATCGGCGTTGATGCGGGCGATCAGGGCTTCGTTGGAGAAGGTCCCATCGGAGCCAAAAGGGAACTCCCGCAGGAGGAAATAGCGCAGGGAATCCACGCCGTAGCGCTGCACCAGGACAACGGGGTCCACCACGTTGCCCTTGGATTTGCTCATTTTCCCGCCTTCCAGCAGCAGCCAGCCGTGGCCGTACACCTTCTTTGGCAGGGGCAGATCCAGCGCCATGAGCATGGCGGGCCAGATAATGGAATGGAACCGGACGATCTCCTTGCCTACAAAATGGACGTCCGCCGGCCAGAATTTTTCATAATCGTGATATTTCTCGTTGCCATAGCCCAGGGCGGTGATGTAGTTGGAAAGGGCGTCGATCCAGACATAAACCACATGCTTGGGGTCAAAATCCACCTGGATGCCCCAGTCGAAACTGGTACGGGAAACGCATAGATCCTCCAGGCCGGGCTTAATGAAGTTGTTGATCATCTCATTGAGCCGGGAGGCAGGCTCCAGAAAATCCGGATGCTCCTCGTAATATTTCACCAAACGGTCAGAATATTTGGAAAGGCGGAAGAAATAGGCCTCTTCCTCAGCGTCGATGACGTCGCGCCCGCAGTCCGGGCATTTGCCGTCCACCAGCTGGCTCTCCGTCCAGAAGGATTCGCAGGGCGTGCAATATTTGCCCTTGTAGGTACCCTTGTAGATATCGCCCTGGTCATAAAGCTTTTTGAAGATCTTCTTAATGGATTCCACATGGTAATCGTCGGTGGTGCGGATAAAGCGGTCGTTGGAGATATTCATCAGCTTCCACAGATCTTTGATGCCGGATACGATGTTGTCCACATACTGCTGGGGGGTCACCCCGGCGGCCTGAGCCTTCTGCTCGATCTTCTGGCCGTGCTCGTCGGTGCCGGTGAGGAACATGACATCATACCCCTGCATTCGCTTATAGCGCGCCATCGTATCGGTAGCCACCGTGCAGTAGGTGTGGCCAATGTGAAGTTTGTCGGATGGGTAATAGATCGGGGTGGTGATGTAGAACGGTTTTCCATTCATGGCTTGGGTTCCTCCTAAACAACTATCTGCCAAACGGCAGTATTGATCAAAAAATGGCCGGTTACGGCGCGGCCGGTGACCCGCGCCGCTGCCTGCCGCCGCAGGCGGAGCATTCAGGGATCATGACCGCTTTGCGGCTATTATAGCACGCCGCGTCAAAAAATAAAAGAAAAAAAGCGCGCCCCGGGGGCCTCTCTCATCCATCCTGCCGTTTGCGCAGGATCGTCCCCTCCGGGAAAGGCGGCAGCCCCGGCAGGCAGATCTTCTGCATGGGATGGCGGGCGGCGTCCAGTTCCTGCCCGTTTTCGTCTAAGATCCGCTGGGGGAACACCGTCACGAACCCGCTTTTGGGCGCCAGCGCCTCCAGTTCATCCCCGGGGAAAAAGCGGTTGCGCTGGGTGCACAAAAGCGTCCCGTCCTCCCAGCCGTCCACCACCGCTACCACGTCGTATTCCCGGATATAGCCGCCGTTTTCGTAGCACTGCCCATCCTCGGGGCGGCCAAAATAGAACCCCGTGTCGTAGCGCCGGTGGCTCACCTTGCGCACCTCGTCTTCCAGCCACTCCGGCAGCACAAAATGCTCCGGGTCCCGGGCGTATTCGTCCACCGCCAGCCGGTAGGCGTTGGTCACCACCGCCACATAATAGGCGGATTTGGCGCGTCCCTCTATTTTGATGCTGTCCACCCCGGCCCCGGCCAGCTGATCCACATGGCCGAGCATGCAAAGGTCCTTCGCGTTGAGGATATAGCTTCCGCCCTCGTCCTCAAAAACGGGGAAATACTGTCCCGGGCGCTTTTCCTCCATCAGATGGTATCCCCAGCGGCAGGGTTGGGCGCACTCGCCCCGGTTGGCGTCCCGCCCCACCAGGTAATTGGAGAGCAGGCAGCGGCCGGAAAAGGACATGCACATGGAGCCGTGGACAAAGGCCTCGATTTCCAGCTTTGGCGGCGTTTTATCCCGTATCCGGGCAATATCCGCAAGGGAGAGCTCCCGGGCCAGCACCACGCGCTTTGCGCCCATGTGAAAAAGCTCTGTGGCCGTGACATAATTGGCAACGCCCGCCTGGGTGGAGATATGCAGTTCCAGCCCCGGCGATATCCGTTTGCAAAGCGCCATCACACCGATATCCGCCACGATCAGGGCGTCCACCCCGGCCCGCTCCAGGCTTTTGAGATACTGGGGCAGACGTTCCATCTCCTCGTTGGTGGGCACCGTATTGCAGGTGACATACACCCGCACGCCGCGGGCATGGCAATCGCCCACCGCCGCGGCCAGCTCTTCCGCTGTAAAATTCAGGGGGGAGGAGCGCATCCCGAACTCTTTTCCGCCCAGATAGACGGCGTCGGCGCCAAAACGCACCGCCGCCTCCAGCCGTTCCCTATCCCCGGCGGGCGAAAGCACCTCCGGCAATTGATTTCTGGTCAAAAACAGCCCTCCCTTTTCATGGCCGCCATCAAACAGGACAAAGCCCGCCTCGGCGGCGCTGTAGCCGCAAAAGCGGGTTTTGCTTTTGGCTTTTATTCCGCCGCGCTGCTGGAAGCCAGCTCGGCGTTCACCTGGTCGGCCCGGGCGATGTTGGCCTCGTGCTCCTCCATGGTGGTGGCATAATAGTACTTGCCCTCGTTGTCGGTGATGAAGAAATAGTAATCGTGCTCCTCCGGGTACAGGGCCGCCTCAATGGCAGCCAGGCCCGGGTTGCAGATAGGCCCTTCCGGCAGCCCTTCGCAGACATAGGTGTTATAGGCGTCGTACATCTCCTGGTTCTGCGATTCCTGCTGGATCTTGATGACCCGCTCCACATAGAAGATCGTCGGGTCAGATTCCAGCCGCGGGAAGGTACCGGGATTGTTGAGACGGTTGTGGAACACACCGGAAACCGCCGCCATCTCCGCGGGATCCCCCGCCTCTTTCTGGATGATGGAGGCCAGGGTGATGGTCTCCTCCAATGTCATATTCAGCTCGTTCATCCGGCTGTAAAGATCCGCCGTCATCTGGCCGTTAAAATCCTGCAGGAAGCGTTTGACCACCAATTCCGGATTCTCGCCCAGGAACATCTGGTGGGTATTGGGGAACAAGAATCCCTCCAGGCGGTAAAAACGCAGCGGGTCATCCTCGCCGATGCGCTGGATAAATTCGTAGTTGTATTCCCCTTCCTCCGTGGCCTCAATGAATTCATCTGCCTCGCAGACGCCCAGCTCCTCCAGCTGATTGGCCACATCCAGCAGGGTAGCGCCCTCCCGGACGGTCACCGTGGCGATATCGACCCGGTCCTCGCCCTCTTCCAACACCGAAAAGATGGTATCGTAAGGCATTTTGGCCGTCATGATATACTCGCCAAATTGAAATTCCCCCGCCTTTTTAAGCTTTGCATACAGGCGGAACACCAGGGGCTGGGTGATCACGCCCTCGTCCTTCAGGATCGACGCGATATCCGACAAACCGGCCCCCTGCGGGATATCCACCGTAACCTCGTTCTCCGGCTGGTCGATCCCCAACAGGTCGAAAGCGACGTCCAGGGAAAACACCGCCAGATAAAAGCACATGCCCGTAATGAGCAGGGCAATGATCAGGGCACGGAACACCCTGTATTTTTTCTTTTTCACTTTGCGGGCGGGGGCGGGCTTGCCCTCCCCCCGGCTTTCCCGGACAGGCTTTTCCCCGCCGTTTAAAGGGCGCTCCTCCGGGATATCCAATTCAAATTCCTGGCCTTTCCGGGCTCTTCCCGGGGCCTGGGAGGACGCCCTGGAAGGCGACGATCCAGCGCCGGCGGCAGGGCCCGGGCGGCGGGTCTGCCCTTGTGGGCGCCCGGAGCCCGCCGCAGACGGGGCGCGCCCGCCGGCGGGCAGCGCTTTTTTCTCCGTCTTGGGCTCGCTGTCGTCCGGATCCTCCAGCTTAAAGGAATTGATCAGCTTTTCAAATTCGTCATTGTTGTTCATAAGCAACCTCCTGCCGCCGGGCCACAGCGGTATCTCCCCGTCAGTCGCGTTTTTTGCCTTTGCGCTGCGGATGTTTTCCGGCGGGCGCCCGCCGGATGACCCGAAGATATCCTTCCGTGACCAGAAGATCCACACAGACGTCAAAACGCCCGTGGGGCAGGCGGTACTCCATACAGCCGCCGTACACCACGCCCACCTTGGTCCCGGGATAATCCTTTAAGAAGCGGTCATAATAGCCTTTGCCATAGCCAAGCCGGTAACCCATGCGGTCAAAGGCAAGGCCCGGTACGATGCAGACGCTGCTGCGGGGAAACTCCGAAAGCTTCCGGCATTTTTCCGGCACCGGCTCCAGCACGCCGAAGGTTCTCGGTTCCAGATCCTCCAGCGAACGGATCTCGTAAAATTCCATATGGCGGGTACCGGCCACACAATAGGGCACAGCCACCCGTTTTCCCTCTTTCAGCGCCTCCCGGATCAGCTCTTTGGTATCCACCTCGATATCGGTGGACACAAAACAGAGCAGCAGGGGCGCCTCCCGATACTGATACAACGACTGAACCCGCCGGCGGATTTCATCGTCCTGCGTTTTTTTCTCTTCCGGCGTCATGGCCCTGCGCAGACCCTTGTGTTTTTGCCGCAGCTGGTTTTTAAATTCCCGGATATCCCCCGTCATACGCTCTGCAGGGAGGCGCGCACCGCCGCGGCCTTCTCCTCCCCCGCCAGAAGCTCCGCCAGCTTCAGGGCAAACTCGACCGCCGTACCGGGGCCTTTCGATGTGATGATGTTGCCGTACCGCTCCACAGCGGAGCCGGTGTAAACGGCGTCCGGCATCTGAGATTCAAAGCCAGGGTAGCAGGTCATATTGGCGCCGTCCAGCAAGCCGATGTGTCCCAAAATAGAGGGGGCGGCGCAGATAGCGCCGATATAAAGCTGGTCGATGACCGCCATGCGCAGATATCCCTGCACCACCTTAGAACGCTCCAGGTTCAGCGTCCCCGGCATGCCGCCGGGCAGCACCACCATGCGCACGTCCCTGGGGTCGGCCTGTTCGTCGGCCAGGTCGCAGACCACTTCGATCCCGTGGGAGCCGGTGACGTTTTTCCCGCCTATGCCCACCGTCTTTACCTCCAGCTCCGCACGCCGCAGGATATCCACTGTCGCCAGCGCCTCGATCTCTTCAAAGCCCGTCGCCAAAAACACGTATACCAAGGTGCTCTCCCCCTTCCTTTTTTCCCTTTTTCGTCTATTTTATCCTATGGCTCGTCCTTTGTAAACCTTTTGCGCAAAAATGCGCGGCGTCAGAGGCTTTCCAACACGATCCGGAGCAGCGTTTGTCCGATCTCCTCCACCGGCAGCGGCTCTTTGCCGTCGCAGCAGGGGATCACCCGCCATTTTTCCCGCTGGGCCACGTAGCGGGCGCTTTCCCGACAGGCCATCAGGTAGGCAAAATCCTTCTCGTGGATATCTTTTTTGCTCTCGTCCCCGCCATAGCGTTTTTTGAGCAGTTCCCGGGAAGTCTCCGGCGACATATCCAGATACAGCACCAGATCGGGCCGGGGCAGGGCCAGCTTTTGATATTCATAGTCCCACAGCCAGTCCAGAAAGCCGTCCCACTCTTCCCGCGGAAGTTTGGACATCTGATGGATGGCATTGGAACCCACATAGCGGTCTGCCACGATCACCGTTCCGGCAAGGTAATCCTGTTCCCAGCATTTTTTAAAGCTGGCGTAACGATCCATGGCAAAAAAGCTGGAGGCGGCAAAGGCCCCCACATCCTCGGGACGTTTTCCGAACTCTCCGCCCAGATACATTTTTACCAGGCAGGACCAGGGATTATCGTAGTCCGGAAAGCTCACCCGGCGGGCGGGAACGCCCATTTTTTGCAGATTATCCGCCAAAAGGCGGCTCTGGGTGGCCTTTCCGCTGCCGTCCAGGCCGTCGATCACGATCATGCTCATATAGTCTGCCCTTTCAGTTCCCCGTAATGCCTGCGCACCTGCTCCATTTTGCCGCAGCTCATCTTGCCCTCCGGGCAGGCGCCGGAGAGGCAGGGCGGCCCCGCGTGGGAAAACAGGGTGGGCGCTTCTTCCGAAACGAGACGCAGCATCTCCTGGGCCACAGCGCGGATCTCCCACTGGGCGCGGTTACAGCAGCGGTGCCGGAAAAAATTATACAAGCTGCGGGCGTTCATGGTCACCACCATTTTGGTGTCGCAGGCGTTGGGCAGCACAAAACGCGCGTCCTCGATGGCCTGTTTTTCCGCCCTGCGGGCCGCTTCTTTTTCCGAGAAGCCCTGAGTTAAGAATTCCTCGTTGTGCCGCGCCTTTAAAAGATCCGCCAGCCTGTCGTAATGTTCCTGGGCCGCCTCCATGGCGCGGATGTATTCTTCCTTTGCCTCCGGGATCTGCTCGATCTCCGGGGGCAGGATATATTCAAACTGATCTTTTCGGACATAGCGCTGGCTCTGCACGCTGTAGGAAGCCATGCGGTGCCGGGTGATCTGGGCCAAAAACGCCCGAGAGACCCCCTCGATCCCGAAGGTAAAGGTCACATGCTCAATGGGGCTTTCATGGCCGATCTCCGAAAGCATTTCGATAAAGCTGCCGGTCTTTTCCGGGGTGAGCCCGCCCATCAGCCCATCGATGCTGCTGCTGCTGTAGCAGAGCTTGGCTGCGGCGGCGATGATCTTTTCCGGTTCCGGCGTGTGCGCCAAAAGCGTAACTTTCACAGTTTCTGCTCCTTCCTGCCGGCTCCCGTGCCAGCATGCTGCCCCATGGAGACGCCCTGCGGCGTCTCACATCTTTTTCAGTTTGGCAAAGTTTGCCATCAGCTTTTTGGTGCCCACTTTATCGAAGGCCACCTCCACCAGAAGGTCGTTGGCCATGGGCACAGCGGAGAGCACCAGGCCCATCCCAAAAATGCGGTGGTTCACCGTATCCCCCGCCCGGATATCAGCCACTGCGCCGGGGGCCGCGGCGGATACCGCCGACATGCCGCCGGTGCGCACCACGTTATCTGGCACGGTGTGCGCCGCCACCGCCGCCCGGCGGCGGTCCAGGGTGGTGTCGGTGTATTCCATCAGTTCAGAAGGGATCTCCTGTACAAAGCGGGAGGGCTTGTTCCACACCGTCTGCCCAAAGATCATCCTCTGGGCGGCGGTGGTGATGGTAAGCCGCTTTTTGGCCCGGGTAATAGCCACATAGGCCAGCCGCCGCTCCTCTTCGATCTCCGCCGGGGAACCCATGGACATCCGTCCGGGGAAGATCCCCTCCTCGCAGCCCGCAATAAAGACATAAGGGTACTCCAGGCCTTTGGCGGAGTGCATGGTCATCAGGATGACCGCGTCCTCGTCCAGATCGGTACGGTCCAGGTCGGTATACAGGGCCACCTCCTCCAGAAAAGAGGCCAGGTCCCCGTCCGGGCTCTCCTGGGAAAACTTGATGATGGTAGAACGCAGCTCTTCCAGGTTTTCCAGCCGGGTCTGCCCCTCAAAGCCCTGGGCCTGCAGCATATCGGTATACCCCGTCTGCTCCAACAGGGCGTCGAAAACGATCTCCAGCGGCTCCTCCTGAGCCAGGCGGGAAAGGCTCTCGATCATGTGGGCAAAATCTCCCAATACGCCGGATTTGCGCTGCAGCTTTTCATAGCCGTCCGCCGCGGCCATCACCTCCAGCGCCGGGGTCCCGGTGACGGCGGAGATCTCCATCACGGAGGCCACCGTAGCGTCGCCGATGCCGCGTTTGGGCTCGTTGATGATCCGGGCCAGGCGCACCGTATCGTTGGGGTTGTCCAACACGCTCATATAGGCGATGAGATCCTTGATCTCCTTGCGCTCGAAAAAGCGCAGGCCGCCGATGATCTTGTAGGGAACGCCGGATTTGACCAGCGCCTTTTCCAGCTCGCTCGACTGGGCGTTCATCCGGTAAAGGATCGCATGGTCGCCATATTTGGCCCCTTTTCCCACATTATCCTGAATGGTCTCTACAATAAAGGCCGCTTCGCTTCGCTCGTCCTGCAGGCGCCGCACCACGATCTTTTCCCCGTCTTCGTTGCCCGTCCACAGGTTTTTCCCCTTGCGTTCGGTGTTGTTGGCGATCACCTTATTGGCGGCTTCCAAAATCTTTTTGGTGCTGCGGTAATTCTGTTCCAGGCGGATGACCATGGCCCCGGGGAACTGCTCCTCGAAGCGGAGGATATTCTCGATGGTGGCGCCGCGGAATTTATAGATGCTCTGGTCGTCGTCGCCCACCACGCAAAGGTTTTTGTGTCCGCCGGCCAACAGGCTTACCAGCCGGTACTGGGCGATGTTGGTGTCCTGATACTCGTCCACCATGATATAGCGGTAACGGTTTTGATAAAATTCCAACACGTCGGGATGCTCGGAAAGCAGCTTGACGGTGAGGAAGATGATGTCGTCAAAATCCAGGGCGTCCGCTTTGCGCAGGGCCGCCTGATATTTTTCATAGACGCGTGCCACGGTGGAAAGACGGAAATCCGCGCCCGCCTCCCTGGCAAAATCCGCCGGGGTCTGCATGGCGTCCTTGCCGTGGCTGATCAGCCCCAGCACCTGCTTGGGCGGGTAGGTCTTATCATCCAGGTTCAGGACCTTAAGCGCCTCCCGAACCAGCTTTTGAGAGTCGTCCGCGTCGTAGATGGTAAAGCTTTTGGAATAGCCCAGCCGCTCGATCTCCCGGCGCAGGATCCGCACGCAGGCGGAGTGGAAGGTGGCTGCCATAATGTCGTTGGCCTGCGCCCCTAAGGCTCTGCCCAGCCGCTCCTTCAGTTCTCCCGCCGCCTTATTCGTAAAGGTGATCGCCAACACGTTCCAGGGCTGGGGCCGCCCCACCGACACCAGGGCCGCCAGACGTTCCCGGTCGTCGCTGCGCCCCTCGGCAAAATCTTTCAAAAAGGCTTCGTCCTCCCCGGTGATCTCCCGCGGGAAACCCGGCGTATGGTAGGCGTCGCCAAACTGCAGCAGGTTGGAGATCCGGTTGACCAACACCGTCGTCTTTCCGCTGCCCGCCCCGGCCAGGATCAGCACCGGGCCCTTTACCTGGAACACAGCTTCCAGCTGCTCCGGGTTCATCCGTCCGTACACCCTTTTCAGGGCCCGTCTTTTCAGTTCTTCCAACATCGCGCTGTTTTTATCCATATTTTTATCCCTCTATGATGATCTCAGTCAAAACGCAGGCCCCATTTCCGGGCTTTGGAAAAGCCTTTCTCCGGCAGGCCGCTACACGGGTTTTAGTATACCATAGTTTCACGCAAAAAGGAAGAAAAAGCCGGGGGATGAAACGCTTTTTCCGGGCCGCCGCCCGGGGCGTGCCCGGCGCTCCCTTTTCCCCGCCGGACGCGCAAAAAGCCCGCCGCCTGCAAGTACAGGCGGCGGGCTGAGGTTTGATAAGATCGGGAGATTTGGCGCCACCGCCGGTTTTGAGGCTTTACGCCGCCACCCGGCGATGGTATCTGTGCAGCAGTCCCATCGCCATCAGCGCCAGGGCGATCTGCGCGGCGGGATAGGCCATCCACACCCCTTCCAGCCCAAGCCCCATCAGGGGCAGGCCAAAAAGGAACACCGGCGTTGCCAAAACCGGATCCGCATAGGCCATCACCGTTGCCACCCGCGCTTCATCCACCGCGTAAAAGTAGGAGGACAAAAGCCGGGCCGCCCCCAAAAACGGCAGAGCCGCCGCCACGTACAGCGCCGCGTGGCAGATCATCTCCCCCGCCTGCGCGGAAGTGCCGAACATGGCGGGCAGGCTGCCGCGGAAAAGGAGGACAAACAGCATGGCGGCCCCCGTCATACCCGCCGTAAGGGCAGCCGCCCGCCGGAGGGTACGCCTGACCGCATCGTGATCCGAAGCGCCGCGGCAATAGCTGATGATCGGCTGGACGCCCTCGCCCACCCCCTGCAAAAGGGATTGACAGGCGCCCGCCAGATAAGAGAGCACCGAATAGACCGCCACCGCCATATCCCCGCCGTAACGAAGACACTGCCAGTTGGAAAAAACGATCACCAACGAGGGGGAAAGAAACAGCCCCATGGGGGAAGCGCCGATCTTCAGGATGCTCCAAACCGTCTTCCCCTCCAGGCGCAGATCCTTCCGGCGCAGCCATTCCCGCCGGTCGCAGAGGATGACGCCGATGCAGATGACGCTGGAAACGCCGCCGGCGATGACCGTCGCCAGACCCGCGCCAAACACCCCCCAGGGGATGGTGATGGTCAATACCGCGTCCAGGACGATGTTGGTGAGGATGGAGGCCGTTACGGCGTACATGGCCGCCATGGTCTTGCCGCGGTTGCGCAGCAGCGGGGCCAGGCCGGTGCTCAGCACATAGGTGCTGCAGCCCAGGGCAATGACATAGGAATAATCCCACGCCAGCTCCATGATCTCCCCCTCGGCGCCCAAAAAGCGCAGGATCGGCCGAAGGAAGACCGTGAGCAGCGCCGTCATCACCACCGCCGTCAAGACCAGCAGCGCGATGGTATTGCCGCGGGCGCGTTCCGCCCCCTCTTCATCCCCGGCCCCCCGGCGGGTGCTCATGACCACCGAGCCGCCGGCGCCGATCCCTTTTGAGACGGCATAGACCACCGCCGCCGCCGGCCAGGCCAAATTGACCGCCGCCAGGCCCGCGTCCCCTACGGCGCGTCCCACAAAAAAGCCGTCGACAATGATCGCGACAATATCCAGCAGGATCGTCGGCATCGCCGTGAGCACATATTTCCAAAATTGGTTTTCCATTTTCTTTTCCGCCATACGATCCCTCCTCGGCCCGGCCTTCTGCGCCGGGCAGCAAAAAACAGTATAAAGGATGGAGCTGCTCCAAGGTCAATGCTATTTCTCAAAAAAGAAAGGGGCTGTGCCTTCGCACAGCCCCAAAAGAGCAAAACCGTTATGCCAGAATAGAAAGCAGAACGCCCGCCGCAACCGCGGAACCGATAACGCCGGCCACGTTGGGGCCCATGGCGTGCATCAGCAGGAAGTTGGAGGGGTTCTCTTTCTGGCCGACCTTCTGGGAAACACGGGCGGCCATGGGGACGGCGGAAACGCCGGCAGAACCGATCAGCGGGTTTACCTTGCCGCCGGTAACGAGGTACATCAGCTTGCCAAACAGCACGCCGCAGGCGGTGCCGAAGCAGAAAGCCAACAGGCCCAGGACAATGATACCGATGGTCTTTGCGGAAAGGAAACGATCCGCAGTGGCGGTAGCGCCAACAGATACGCCCAGGAAGATCGTGATGATATTCATCAGCTCATTCTGCGCCGTGTTGGAAAGACGCTGTACCACGCCGGATTCCCTCATCAGGTTGCCCAGCATCAGCATACCCACCAGGCCCGCCGCGTCGGGGACCAGGAAGGAGACGATCAGGGTGACCAGCACAGGGAAGCAGAGCTTCTCGATGCGGGTGACGGGGCGAAGCTGCTCCATAACCACCGCGCGTTCCTTTTTGGTGGTAAGCGCTTTCATAATCGGGGGCTGAATGATGGGGACCAGCGCCATATAGGAGTAAGCGGCCACGGCGATGGAGCCCAGCAGGGCGGGAGCCAGGGTCTTGGCTACAAAGATCGCCGTGGGGCCGTCAGCGCCGCCGATGATGCCGATGGCTCCGGCTTCCTTCGCGGTGAAACCGAGGGCCGGGAAAGCTTCACCCAGCCACATGGCGCCAAAGAAGGTGAGGAAAATACCGCCCTGGGCGGCAGCGCCCAGCAGAAAGCTCTTGGGGTTGGCGATCAGCGGGCCGAAGTCCGTCATGGTGCCGATGCCAAGGAAGATCAGGGGCGGGTAGATACCCAGCTTAACGCCCTGATAGAGGTAGTAAATAAGCCCGCCTGTCTGGGTCATATTGCCCGCGGCGTCGTATACAGGCTCCGCATAGGAGCTCAGGTTTGCCATGGGGATGTTGGCCAGCAGCATACCGAAGGCGATGGGGAGCAGCAGCAGCGGCTCATAGCCTTTGGCAATGGCGAGGTAAAACAAAACACAGGCGATCAAGATCATGATGATCTGTCTGGGGTCGTCAAAAATCTTTACGAAGCCGGATTTCATGATAATATCCGACAAGGTTGCCCAAACTTCAGCAAACATACAATCCGTCCTTTCTCTTTAACAGTGGAGCTTGTCCGTAAGCAGTCAAATCTTAAAAGCTTGCCGTATTCTGCTGAATACCAGCCATGCTCCACGCCGAACGGACTTCTTTTGTCTTGGGATGAGCAGCCTTTTTGATGCTCTTAATGGCAAATCCTTTTCCCGTTCCGCCCATCATGGCGGCCACAGCGGCGGAAATCACCGCGATCACATCGCCGGGGATGCCTTCACTCTTGACAGACGCCTTCTGGATAGCCGCAGCCGCAGGTTTTTCTTCCTTTTTCTGCGAAGCCGGGTTCCCCTGTCCGCCGCTCTTTTTGCCGCGGCCGGTAACAGCGCTCATGATCTTGCCAAAAATGGTGATAACCAAAACCAGTGCGACCAGGGCGGTAAAGGTGACCAGCAGGCCGGACATGATCACGTTGAGGGAAAGAGACAGATTTTCTGCACTCATGGTCTTTTTCTCCTTTATTCTTTGATTTCATCCCAAAAGCGCCTCTGCCTTCAAGACGATACTGCGCTTATTATATAACATGATCCCGAAAAATGCAATTCCCAAGCCCCCCAAATCGCGCCAAAATTTTAGAGGCCCGCCGCCGCACCCGCCGGATCTGGCCCCCGGCGCGTTTTCCCGGTTGCGCGCCGGGGCGTTTGCGCTTATAATACAGTTGTCGCGCTTTGCCCGCCGCGGAGATCCCAGCCTTTGCGGGCAGCGCAATTTACGAAAAAAGAGGGTTTGCCATATGACTTTCGCGCTGATCTGGGAAAAATTTCTGGATTTTCTGTTCGCCTTCGGTCCCAAGGTCCTGGGGGCGCTTTTGACCTTTGCCGCCGGCTGGCTGCTGATCCACCTGCTGATGAAATGGATCGTCAAGACCCTTTCCCGCCTGAAGATCGATCTCGCCCTGCAAAGCTTCCTGCGCTCTTTGATCCGGATCACCCTGATCGTGCTGCTCTTTATCACCTGCGCCATCCTCATCGGCATCCCCGTCACCTCCCTGGTGACGGCGCTGGGAGCCGTCGGCCTGGCCGTTTCCCTCTCGGTCAAGGACAGCCTTTCCCACCTGGCGGGCGGGATGATCCTTTTGGCCACCAAGCCTTTTGTTGCCGGGGATTATGTTGAGACCGATTTTGCCGCCGGTTCCATCCTCTCGGTGGGACTGTTTTACACCGAGCTTTCCACCCCGGATAATAAACGGATCTTTATCCCCAACGGGCAGCTCTCCAACGCCAAAGTCGTCAACTATTCCACCGAAAAGAACCGCCGCCTGGATCTCACCTTTTCCATCGGCTATGGCTGCGATGTGGAAAAAGCGAAAAAGATCGTTTCCGCCGTCGCCGCTGCCCATCCCAAAGCCCTTTCCGTCCCGGCCCCCTTTGTCCGAGTCGGCGCTTTGTCGGAGAGCTCGGTTGACCTTTTCTGCCGCGTGTGGGTGCGCGCCGAAGATTATTGGGATCTCAACTTTGACCTTCTGGAACAGGTCAAGGCCGCCTTTGACCGGGAAGGCGTGGTCATCCCCTATCCGCAGCTGGATATCCACACCGCCCGCTGACCGCGGCGGGATCCCCCAAAAAAGACAAAACGAGGCCCCTCCGGCAAATTGGAGGGGCCTCGTTTTCATGTTTTGACAGGCACGCCTGTCTTTTTTATCCCTGTTCGGAAAACCGCCGCCGCACCCGCTCGATCTCTTCCTCTCCTGCCGGGGCAGAAGAGCGCCAGCCCCGCTTTCCCATCTCGTCCAAAAGCTCGTGCTGCAGCCAGTGCTCTTCGCTGAGCAGATCCAGCATCTGGGCCCGAACTTCGGCGCCGGTGCATTCTATTGCGCAGCGGCTGTAGGCCTCGGCGGCGGCCCTTTCCTCGTCGAGGGCCGTTTCCATGATCTCCCGGTCCTTTTGATCCCCCGCATATCCGTTCATCCGATCCCCCTCCCAGCGTTTTAACAAAGCAGCTCCAGCAGTCGCGAAAAGTGCTCCCGATGGCGGGCGGCAGCCATTTCCAGCTTTGCCCGCAGCTGCGGGTCCCGCAGGGCGGCGGCTCCGTCTTTTGCCCTCTCCGCCAGGATCCGCTCCCGATCCAGCTGTCCTTCCAGCGCCGCCAGCTCCCGGGCGGTCAATGCAAGCATTTTAAAGCCCCCTTTTGCCCTATTGTACCCCCAGAACACAAAAATAAACGCCGCCTGCAAAAAGCTTTGCCCGCCAAAGCAGCCGGGGCCTTTCCCCCCTGCGCCCCGCGCAAAAAAAGCCGCCGGAAGGCAAAAGCCCCGGCGGCAGCGTTAAAAAGCAAAATGGCGCGGGCCCACAAAAGGCCCTTTTAGTGGCGGTAGGTGGCGGAGGTGATAAACCCGTCGGAAAGCTTGCCCAAATACTCAAAGGATCTTCCGGTGCCAATAGCCACGCATTCCTCCGGTTCGGGGGCCAGACGCGCCTGCGTTTCCAGCCGCAGGGCCATCAGCTCGTCAAGGCCGTGAAGCTTGCTTCCGCCGCCGGTGAGCACCACGCCGCTCATGAGGATATCCCCCACCAGCTCCGGCGGCGTCTTTTCCATAACGGATTGGGCTCCCCCGATGATCTGCTCCGCCAGCTCTGTCAGGCACTCCCGCAGCTCCAGACGGCTCACCTCCCCTTTGCAGGGCAAGCCCGTGCGCAGGTTGCGGCCCTTGTATACCGCGGCCTTGTCCTCCGCGTCCGGGGCCACCGAGCCCACCTCGATTTTGATCTTTTCCGCCATCTTTTCCCCGATCAGGACGCCGTAGGTATCGCGGATGTAACGGACGATGGCTTCGTCGAACTTTTTCCCGCCGGTTTTGAGGGATACTTTCTGCACGATGCCGCTGAGGGACAGCACCGCGATATCTGCCGTGCCGCCGCCAATATCTACGATCATATTGCCCTGGGGCTTTTCAATATCGATATTCGCGCCGATAGCCGCCGCCACAGGCTCTTCAATGAGGTAGACCTTCCTCGCCCCGGCGCTGACCGCCGCCTCCACCACCGCGCGGGATTCTACATCGGTGATGCCGGAGGGGACGCACAGGGCCACCCTGGGCTTTAAAAGCCCTTTGCCGCAGGTTTTTTTCAAAAACAGCTGGATCATTTTTTCACACAGCTCGTAATCGGAGATCACCCCGTCCGCCAGAGGCCGGATGGCCCGGATGCGGTCCGGCGTGCGCCCCAGCATCTGGAACGCCTCGTCCCCCGCGCTGATCACCGCGCCGGTGCGCGTATCCGCCGCCACCACCGAGGGTTCTTTCAGGATGATCCCCTTGCCTTTTTGGTAGATGATCACGGTGGAGGTACCCAGGTCGATCCCGATGTCAATTGCGCTTTCTGCCATTTTCATTCTCCTTTAGACGGCTTTTCCGCCGCTTTCTTTCTTCATCTTCTTCCGGAAGGCGCGCCGCCGTCATCGGCGCCGCGCACAAAACCCTGTCCGCCCCGGCGGCCAAAAGCGCCCGGGCGCATTCGTTTAGGGTAGAAAAGCTGGTGGCGATATCGTCCACCAGAAGCACGCAGGCGCATTCCATCCTCTCCGGCGACCGATAAATCCCGCGGACATTCTCCGCCCGCTCCGGGCCGTTCAGGGCATGCTGCGGCCGTTTTTTCCTGGTCTGGATCAGCGCCTCCCGCCGGACAGGGCATCCCAACCGCTTTCCCAGGGAATCGGCGATATGCCCCGTATGATGAAACCCCTTTTGGCGTTCCTCTCCCCGGTACAACGGCACGGGGACGATAAAATCGATGGGGATCCCGCCGTATTCCCGCAGTACCTTTTCCTCAAAGGCGGGCCCGACAGCGCGGTCATAAGCCGCACGTTTGCCCTCAAATTTATAGCGCTGGATCAACCGGGCCCCGCTTTTTGTATAATACCACTGCGAAACAGTTCTTTCAAACACAAATTTTTCCCCATAATCGCAGCGGCACACCCCTTTTCCCCGGCCGCAGAAGGGACAGGCGGGCTCTTCCACCGGCACAAGGCCCTTTTGACAGTCCCCGCACAGGGTGGGCCCGCCTGTCAGCGCGCCGCAGGAAAGGCATCTGGGCGGAAACAACGCCGCCAACAGGCGCGCGCCAAGGGCGCTCATTGGACATCCCCCCTCAAAAAGGGAGTCAGCGCCGTATACCGCAGGGTCTTGCGGTTGTTATCCACCATAAAGGGCACCGCCCGCTGATCCCCAATGAGGATCAGCAGCTTTTTGGCGCGGGTGACGCCGGTGTAGAGCAGGTTGCGGTAATACAGCCTTCGGTTTGGGGCGCTCAGGGCCAGGATGACGCATTCAAACTCGCTGCCCTGGCTTTTGTGCACCGTGACGGCGTAGGCCAGTTCCAGCTCTGCCGCCATGTCGTAGGAATACTCGGCCGTCCGGTCGTCAAAGCGGATCAAAAGGCCCTGGGCGGCGGGGTCGATGGCGAGGATCTCGCCGATGTCCCCGTTGTACACCCCCACGCCGTTTTCCCCGTCCTCTTTTTTCCAAACGATATCGTAATTATTCCGGATCTGCATGACCTTGTCCCCCTCCCGGAAGGTCGCCGCCATGCTTTTCATCTCTTTTTTCCCGGGGGATTTGGGGTTGAGCGCCTGCTGCAAACGCAGGTTGAGCTCCCCCGTGCCCAAAGGGCCCAGACGGGTGGGAGAAAGCACCTGGATATCCCCCGTAGGGGAAAATCCGTACCGGGTGGGCAGCCGCCGCTGCACAAGGTCGGTAATGGTGGCCGCCGTCTGCTCGTAGCTCGCCCCCTGCATAAAGAAAAAATCGTTGTCACGGCGGGCAAGGTCGGGGTACTCTCCCCCTACGATGGTGTGGGCGTTGGTGACGATCAGGCTTTGAGCCGCCTGGCGGAAGATCTCCTGCAGGTGCACCGTGGGCACCACGTCGGCCTGGATCAGATCCTTCAAAACGTTGCCGGCCCCCACGGAGGGCAGCTGGTCGGTATCTCCCACCATGACGATGCGGGCCGTTGGTTTCATCGCCTGCAGCAGCTGGGAAAACAGCATGGTGTCCACCATGGACATCTCGTCCACCACCACGGCGTCCGCCTTCAGGGGGTTGCGCTCGTTGTGTTTAAAGGTCAAAGTATCCCCAGCCCGGAAATCCACCTCCAACAGCCGGTGGATCGTCTTGGCCTCCCGGCCGGTGAGCTCGCTCATCCGCTTGGCGGCGCGGCCGGTGGGCGCTGCCAGGGCCACGTTCTCCCCCGTCTGCTCCAACAGCTCCAAAATAGCGTTGATCGCCGTCGTCTTGCCGGTGCCGGGCCCCCCGGTGAGGATGAAGGCGCCGCTGTTGAGGGCCATGGCCACCGCTTTTTGCTGCAGCGCCGCGTAGCGGATGCCCTGTTGCTGTTCCAGCAGTTCGATCTGGCGGCTGCAGTCCTGTCCCATATCGGGATGGGCCATGAGCATCAGCCCAATGCGCTGCGCGATAAACCGCTCCGCCTGATAATATTCCGGCAAAAACAAAAAGTCCCTGCCATCCACCTCCCGGGCGATGAGCTCCTCTTCCCGCGCCAGCATCTCGGCCTCCCCCTGAATGCGGTCGGGATCGGGATCCCAACCGTCGGTCTTCAGCAGGTTTACTGCGGCCTTGAGCAGGGCCTCCTGCGGCAGGCAGGTGTGCCCGTTGGAAAGATTGTGGCGGATCACATACAAAATACCCGCCCGGGCCCGCCGGGAATCCTCCGGCGCAAAGCCCAGGGACATGGCGATGGCGTCGGCCCGTTCAAAGCCGAGGCCGATATCCCCCGCGGCCAGGACATAGGGGTTTGCCTTGATCATTTCACCGGAGGCTTCGCCCCATTTTTTCCAGACGCGCACACAGATCGTGGGGTGGATCTGGTATTTGGACAAAAAAGCCATCAGGGTGCGGATCCCGTAAATGCGCCGGAATTCCGCGGCGATCTCCGCCGCCTTTTTGGGCGAGATCCCCTTTACGCGGGTCAGCAATTCCGAATGGGATTCCATGGCTTCCAGGGTGTCGTCGCCGAACACCTCCACCAGGCGGCGCGCCAACACCGGCCCTACGCCTTTAATGGCGCCGGAGGAAAGATATTTCAAAATGGCGTTGGCCGTTGCCGGCAGGCTTTTCTGGCAAACCTCGGCCCGGAACTGCGCCCCGTAGCTCGGGTGATTGACATAGTTTCCCAAAAGAGAGAGCTCTTCCCCCTCTCCCACATCCACCATTTCGCCCACCACGGTCACCAGCTCGTCCTGGGTGGCCAGCTCCAACACCGTAAAGCCTGTATCTTCTTTATGGTACACGATGTGTTCCACCGTGCCCTCCAGCTTTTCCATCTGTTTTTCTTCCATGAATTTTCCTCCGAAGCACTGCGGCGGAAGCTCCGCCGCATTCTCTTCTTCAGTGTACCGCATCCTGGCGCCGCAGGCAAGCCGGTGGCCTACTTTTTCTCCGCCGCGCCGCCCTTTTGGCTCTGCAGCAGGCGCAGGAACCCCTCTTCGTCCTCCAGCAGCAGTTCCGGGGCCTCCCGGCAAAACCGCCGGCAGATCTCCCTCGCCTCTTCCTCCATCCCCAGATCCAGCAGCACAAGACGGCAGCCGCTGGGCCGCTGCCCCAAGACAAAACGGGCGTGGCGGATGACCTGTTCGACATTTTCCACCCGGGGATCCAGCGGGATCACCAGCAGCGATCTTGTCCTTTCCCTCGGCTCCAACGCCGCCGCCGTCAACGCGCAGACCACATGCACCGCGCCGATGGCGGCCAGCAGCGCCGCCGCCACCCAAAAAAAACTCTGCAGCATATGCGCCCTCCTTTTCTGTTTTCATACCGCATCGTATGAAAAAACAGGAAAAGTGGTGAAAACCGGGGACGAAAAACAGGCCCGGAAAGCTCCGGGCCCGCAAAGACATTTTATTTTTTGGCGTTTTCCGCCCGGTCGGGCTTTTCCCGCTTGACCGACACATAGCGCGGGCGCTCCGTCTGGCCTTCCGCCGCGCCCCTGGCCCTTTCCGCCACATCCACAGGCAGGATGTCCTCATCCCGATGGCTGGTGGCCGCCACCACCTGCCGCTCCTGCTCTTCCCGGGCCGTCTGAATGCGGATATAACGGCGATACCGCAGCTGCATCAGCAAAAAGGCCGTCGTGACCAACACCTCAAAAAAAGTTCCCGTCACCGTGATATCCAAAAGGGTGATATCCACCGGAACCGCCAGAGCAATATAGAAAATGGTGAACAGGGTCAAGATCAGCTGCGCGGCAAAAAAACCGGCGATGCCCCGGGAGGTGGCGCGCCGCAGCATCATCCGCACCGCCATCGCCGCGGCGGCTACGCCGATGCCCATGGCTGTTAGGATCATCCAAAGCGGCACCATGGTATCGGAGCAAAGCTCCAACACGCCGCCCAAAAGCTTGCCGGCGGCAAGCAGGATCAGGTAGATCGTCATCGCAATTTTCATAAAACCCCTCTGTTGTTCTGTCGTCTGCACCGGTTTTCCGCCGCGGGACCGATCCGTCACGGCGGCCGGGCAGCCGGTTTATTTCATCAACAAGCGAAATTCTTCACAGACCACCGGCATATCGGTGGAAAACTCCAGCCCCATCCGGCAGCATTCTTCGCGGAGAAAGGCGTCGTGCGCCCGCCGCCAATACTCCAAGGAGCAGTCTCCCTCCCCTTCCAGGGCGGCAAACTCCGCCGTGACCTCGTCAAAAGGCAGGATCGTTACCGCAGTGGTCTCCACCACGCAGACGGCTTCCCCGTTCCAGCGCAGGATCACCGAAAGATCCCCCGGCTGCGGCACCGGTTCCCCGTCGTGCTCAAAGGCCGCCAGGGCGGAAGTCGTGGCGCGCTTGACCCCTTTTTTCACCAATTCCGCCAGGGCGTTGGCGTCTTCCTCGCAGTTGCAAAAATGCCAGGCCGAATAACCCCGGCGCTTATAGCGTTTGTTGTAGCGGACAAAACGGGCCCACATCTTCTCGGCCGAATCCCCTCCCGGCGCGCCTTCCAAGGCGCGGAGGGTCAATCGGTCGCGGTCGGTCAGCTCCGCCCAGGCCAGAAGATCCGGACGCTTTTTCTTCGTGCGCAAAAGCGACTGTTCCCTTCGCCACGCCTCGATATTGGCGTGGTGGCCGCTTTGCAGCACCTGGGGCACTTCGCGCTCCCGCCACAGGGGCGGGCGTGTGTATTGGGGATATTCCAGCAGCCCAGAAAAATGGCTTTCCTCCTCAAAACAGCTCTCGTCGGAGAGCACCCCAGGGCAAAGCCTTCCCACCGTATCCACCAATACCATAGCCGGAAGCTCGCCGCCGGTAAGGACATAGTCGCCGATGGAGATCTCCTCGTCTACGATCTCCTCCAATATCCTCTCATCCACGCCCTCATAGTGGCCGCAAAGGATGACGATGTTTTCCATCTTAGAAAGGGCGAGGGCCTTTTTCTGGGTCAGCACACTCCCCTGGGGGGACATGTAGACCACATGGGGCCGCCTGCCCTCCAGCTGGGAGAGCACCGCCTGATAGCAGCGGAAGATCGGCTCCGGCTGCATCACCATCCCCATCCCGCCGCCATAAGGCGTATCGTCCACCCGGTGGTATTTGGGGTCGTCGCTGTAATCGCGGATGTTGTGGCAGCACACCGTCAGCTTTCCCGCCGCCCTGGCCCGCCCGATGATGCTCTCCCCCAGTACGGTATCGCAAAGGCCGGGGAACAGCGTCATAATGTCAATCCTCATCGTCAAACAGCCCTTTCAGGGGGCGGATCAGCATCACTCCGCCGTCCACGTCGGTTTTTACAACGACGTCCGAAATGGCCGGGATCAGTTTCTCCCGCGCGCCTTCCTTTTGGATGTGGTAGACGTCATTGGCTCCGGTCTGGCTCACCTCGGAGAGGATCCCATACTCTTCCCCGCTGTCGGCGTCCACCACCCGCAGGCCCATCAGATCCTGCACAAAATATTCGCCCGGCTCCAGCGGTACGTCGCTGCGCTTGACATAAAGAATCTTATCCCGCAGGCGCAGGGCCTCGTCCATGGTGCCCACCCCGGCTATTTTCAGGATCACAACATTTTTATGAAGACGCGCGTTTTCGATCTGGACGGGCCGTTTCCCTTTCTCCAGATACAGCGTGTCGAAATCCAGCAAAAAATCCGGGCTGTCGCACCAGGGGTACACCCGCACCTCTCCCGCCACGCCGTGGGTGGCAACGATCTTCCCGGTCTCCAAAAACTCCTGTTTCATGTTTCGCCTCTCCCTTCCGCAGAGCTCCGCCGCTTTTGCAGCTGTCCCCCCGTGGGGGCTTCCACAAAAACAGTGGGTTTTTCCCGGAAGAAACAAAACGGGAAAGCTTCCACTTTCCCGTTTTATCTTCGTCTACCAAAAGGTCAGTCGATCTCGACCGCTACCTTCATCTCCTGACGAGTCGCGGCCGCTTTCATCACAGAGCGGATCGCCTTGGCGATTCTGCCCTGCTTGCCGATGACCCTGCCCATATCGTCCGGGCCCACATGGAGGTGGTACACGATGGTGCCGTCCTCCAGAGGAGCATCAGCGCTAACCGTCACAGCGGACTTGTCTTCCACAAGCCCCTGTGCAATGGTGATCAGCAGGTCTTCCATATGTCGCACCTCTCAAACGGACTTACAGTACGCCGTTTGCTTTCAGCAGAGCTTTTACGGTATCGGTCGGCTGAGCGCCGTTGGAGAGCCATTTCTGGGTTTTCTCCTCGTCGATCTTCACCACGGAAGGCTCCTTGGTGGGATCATAGTAACCGACTTCCTCGATGAACCGGCCGTCTCTGGGATATCTGGAATCCGCCACGACGATGCGGTAGAAGGGGGCTTTCTTGGCGCCCATTCTACGAAGTCTTATTTTAACAGCCATGCTTGTCACCTCCATATTTTTTATGTTGTAAAATTTATATTGAACCGGACTTTGCCGGGCAATACCAAAATCAAGGCCTGTAGCCTTTACAGGAAGGGGAAGCCTCCGCCGGCCCCGGGCATCCCGCCCATCCCCGGCATACCGCCCATGCGGCGCATCTTTTTGTTGAGCTTTCCCGGCTTGGAAAACTGTTTGATCATCTTCTGCATCTGCTCAAACTGGCGGAGCAGGCGGTTGACGTCCTCCACCCGGGTACCGCTTCCTGCGGCGATGCGCCGCTTGCGGGAGGGATTGATCACCGCGGGTTTTTCCCGCTCCCCCTTGGTCATGGAGCCGATGATCGCCTCTACCCGGCGCAGCTCACGCTCGCCCTGTTCGGTCTCTTCGTCGCCGATCTGCGCCTTTTGGCCGGGAAGCATGGAAAGCACCTGCTGCAGCGGGCCCATATTGCGCAGCTGCTGCATTTGCGCCAGAAGATCGTTCATATCGAACTTATTTTCCAGCATTTTCTGGGCGGTTTTTTCCGCTTCTTCTTTATCAAGGGATTCCTGCGCCTTGTCGATGAGGGTCAGCACATCGCCCATGCCCAGGATCCGGGAAGCCATTCGGTCTGGATAAAAGGGTTCCAGGTCTTCCAGCTTTTCGCCCATACCCACAAATTTAATGGGTTTTCCGGTGACGGCCCGCACAGAAAGCGCCGCGCCGCCGCGGGTATCGCCGTCCAGCTTTGTGAGGATGACGCCGCTGATGCCGAGGGTCTCGTCAAAGGATTTGGCCACGTTTACCGCGTCCTGTCCGGTCATGGAATCGATCACCAGCAGGATCTCTTGGGGCTTTACCTCCTCCTTGATGTTGGAAAGCTCCGCCATCAAGGTCTCGTCGATATGAAGCCGGCCGGCGGTATCCAGGATCACCAGATCCCGGCCGTAGTCTTTGGCGTAAGCAAGGGCCTTTTTTGCGATGGCCACGGGATCCCCCGCGCCCATTTCGAACACCGGGACATCGATGCGCCCGCCCACTACTTTCAGCTGCTCGATGGCCGCCGGACGGTAGACGTCGCAGGCCACCAGCAGGGGCCGCTTGCCCTGTTTTTTGAAATGAAGGGCCAATTTGCCGGAATGGGTCGTTTTACCGGAGCCCTGCAGGCCGCACATCATCACCACCGTAGGCGGCAGCGACGCAAAATGGAGCCGTTCCTGTTCGGCGCCCATCAGGGCCGTCAGTTTTTCATTGACGATCTTGATGACCTGTTGGGCCGGGGTAAGGCTTTCCAGAACCTTTCCGCCGATGGCCTCCTCCGTGACGGAAGCGATAAAATCCTTCGCCACTTTATAGTTCACGTCCGCCTCCAAAAGGGCCAGGCGAACTTCCCGCATGGCTTCCTTCACGTCGGACTCGGTCAATTTTCCCTTGGAGCGCAGCTTCTTAAACGCCGCTGTCAATTTATCGGAAAGCCCTTCGAACGCCATCGTATCCCCCCATTCCCTTGCCGAGATCAGCCGTTGTCCAACCCCTTCGCAAGCTGGATGATCCGTTCTGCCCGGGCGGCGATCTCTTTGGAATTTATATACTCTGTGTTATAAAAATCAATATCTTTTGCGCACTGTACAATTTCTGCCAGGGCGCCCTGCACCTGCCGGAACCGCCGGGCCAGGCCCAGCCGCTCTTCCATTTCCATCAGCAGGCCCTCGCCGCGCTTGATGGAATCCCGCACGCCTTGGCGGGTGATCCCTTCATGCTGGGCGATCTCCCCCAGGGAAAGATCCTCGTCATAGTAGAGCTCGATCACGTCTTTCTGCTTATCGGTCAGCATATCGCCGTAAAAATCCATCAAAACGGATATTTCCAGATTCTTCATGCCAATCGCTCCTTCTGCTTCCCTGGATGCCGAAGGATGTAAAGAAAACTGCTTTACACCTGCGAAATTTATTATACTACGGCGGATCATGGCCTGTCAAGTTTTTTTCTTTACAGCTTTCCCCAAATTTTGCGCCGTTTCCCCGCCGTTTTTGCCGTTTTGTCCAAAGCCGCGGCAGGGCCTGTTTTTTTCGCGGCAAAAGCTTCTTTCTTTTCGATTTTTTCCGCAAAAAAAGCCGCTGGCCGCGGCCTTTTGCTTATCCCACCGGAATTGGCTCTGGGGGGGTTCCCTCCTGCGCCTCGCCGGGCTCCATCCGCTCTCCGGCGATGGCCAGCATCAGCTTGATGCGGTTCTCCTGGTTCACCCGAGTGGCGCTGGGATCGTAATCGATGGGGACGATGTTGGAATCCGGATAAAGATCGCGCAGCTTGTGGATCATACCCTTTCCGCTGATGTGGTTGGGAAGGCAGCCGAAGGGCTGGGTGCAGATGACGTTATGCACCCCCTGCTGGATCAGCTCCACCATTTCCCCGGTGAGCAGCCAGCCCTCCCCCATTTTGGTGCCGTAGCCGATAACGCCCTTGACGGCGTCCTTCATCTCATAAAAGCTCAGGGGAGCTTCAAAGGAGGTGTTGTCTTTTACGGCGTCAATGAGGCTTTTTTCCATCCGCTGCAGATAGCGGATAAAAAAGCCGACCCCCCAGGCTGCCAAACGGTGGGTACCGTACAGCCGGGCGTCCTCCAGGCGGTTGTCGCAACAATAAAAGATAAAGCCCATGAGGCCCGGCACCCGCACCTCGCAGCCTTCGCTGTCCACCAGAAAATCTTCCAGGCCGTTGTTGGCCAGGGCGGAGTATTTGACATAGATCTCCCCCACGACGCCCACCTTGACCTTTTGAACCGGCCGCAGCTTTAAGGCGGCAAAATCCCGGCAGATCTTTCTCAGGTTTTCCTCGATCTCCCGGCGGCGGTAGCCCGCGCCGCGGTTAAAATCCTCCGAAAGGGAATCCGTCCAGCGGGCCACCAGGGCGTCCGCCTCGCCGGGGCGCTTCTCATAGGGCTTTGTCTGATTGCGCAGCAGCATCATCAGGTCCCCGTAAACGGCGGCGGCGATAAATTTGCGCAGCATGGAGACGGTCAGGCGAAAGCCGGGGTTCTGCTCGATCCCCGCCGGATTGAGGGAAATGACGGGGACGCGGCCATAGCCCGCTTTTTTCAGTGCCTTGCGCAGAAGATGGATGTAATTAGAGGCGCGGCAGCCGCCGCCGGTCTGGGTGATGATCAGGGCGGTGCGGTCCACGTCGTAGCGCCCGCTGTTGAGGGCGTCGATCATCTGGCCGATCACCAACAGGGCCGGGTAGCAGGTGTCGTTCTGCACATATTTTAGGCCGGTCTCCACCACGGAGGCCC
>JAQVCU010000103.1 GCA_028689635.1 Oscillospiraceae bacterium | reverse complement strand
CGCCGCCGCGATGTCGCAGGGGACCTCCGGGTCGATGAGAAAGTTTTGTCCCATGGACTTGGAAAAGTGGAATCCGTGCCGGGTCAGCAGTGCGCGGATGGCGTCGTGGTCGCAAAGGTTCATGGTATTGCCGCCTTTCCTTTAGGTGTCAATCAGTATACCAGATTCTGCTGGATTTGAAAAGAAGAGAAAGAGCGCCTTGCAAAATTCTCTGGAATGTGATTCAATAAAGCAAAATTCCCATGGAAAGGAGCCCGCCTGTGGTCAAGACGATTCTTTTGGATTTGGACGACACCATTCTGGACTTTTCCCGCGGGGAGGCCAACGCCCTCCGCCGCGCCCTAAAGCGCATGGGCCTTTTGGCCACGCCCGCTCTTGTGGCCCGTTATCACGCCATCAACGCCGCCCAGTGGCGGCTTCTGGAATTGGGCCGCCTCACCCGGGACCAGGTGATGGTCCGCCGGTTTGAGCTCCTCTTTGGGGAACTGGGGGTGGAGGGCTCCGGCGAGAGCGTCTCTGCGCTGTATGAGAGCCTTCTGGCCCATGAGCACAGCCTGATGCCAGGCGCCCTGGCGCTGTTAAAGCGTCTGGCGCCCCGGTACGATCTGTACGCGGCCTCCAACGGCTCCGCCGACGTGCAGCATTCCCGGCTGGCGGCGGCGGGCATCGCTCCGTATTTTCGGGGCATCTTCATCTCCGAGGAGGTGGGCGCCGATAAGCCCAGTCCGCTGTTTTTTCAGCGGTGCTTTGCCGCGATCCCCGACTTCTCAAAAGAGACGGCGCTTATGGTGGGGGACAGCCTGAATTCCGATATGCGCGGCGGCATCGCCGCAGGCATCCGCACCTGCTGGTTTTGCCCCGCCGGTATTGGACAGGGGGCGTCCCTCCGGGAGAAATTGCCGGATATTTGCCCCGATTACACCATCACAGACCTATTTCAGCTGCCGCCGCTGCTGGAACGGCTGTAAAGATGACGAAAACACCCCCGGTACAGACGTACCGGGGGTGAAACTGTTATTGGATTTCTGAAAGGGCTGCGCCGTCACTCCAAAATGTAGACGGTGCAGCTACGCCGCCCAAAGTTGATGCACTGCTGATAGGTGTCATAATAGAGATCCACGATGTTGCCGCGCACGCCGGTATCTGCCGCCACGGCCATGCCGTAGGTGACTTTGCCGTCGGCGGTGACGATATACATCTTGGTGCCCAGGGGAATGACGCTTTTATCCACAGCCACGGTACCCACCGCCACAAAGGTGCCGGTGGCAGTGGTGTAATCCGCGCCGCCGTGTCCTGCGGTATAGGCGGTGGCGGTCATGGATTTCGCGTCGGAAAAGGACAGGGAAGCGCCGGAGGCAAAGGTCAGCGTGCCGCTGCCATCGCCGTTTTTGGCAACGTTCACCAGCTGGTCCGCGGTGGTTACGGTCGCCTTGGCGGTGCCGTATTCGATGATCTCGTCCACGGCGGTGGAGTCCAGCTCCTCCACAAACTGGCGGGAAACCATTTCCCCGGCGGACCAGACCACCTCGTAAACCGAGGCGCGGACGCCATCCGCGCCGGCCTGGGTCACCTGCTCGGTGCCCTCCGGCAGATTGGGGTTGGCCACACGAACGGTCTCATAGGAAACCGCCTCCGATACCCGGTCATAATAGGTGAGTTGATCGTCCACCGTTAGGGTCACATCGCCGCCGGAGAGATCCACCGCCACCATATCCAGCGGACTGGGGGTGATGTTCATCCGGCTTAGCAGGGCGGACACGCTCTCCCGTTTGGACTGGATAGACGTGGTCTCGCCGTCGTGGACAATGGTAACGTCCTTGCCGGCGGTCAGGGTCACATCATAACCGGTGCTGCTGGTGGAGAGATAGACCAGTTGGGAGGAGAAATCCTGCACCTGGGCTGAGCCGTCCAGCACAATGGCGGCGTCCTCCGTACCGGTGAGAATATACAGGGCGTTGGCCCGGTCCGTGGCCGCGCCGGCAACGCAGAAGACTGCCAGCAGCATAAAGACGCCTAAACCGTGATGCTTCCAGAAATGATACAGTTTTTTTTGCAGGCTGTGTCTGTTCAAAACTACCTCCTGAAGGAGCCCTTCGATCCAAAACGCCCCCCCTGATTTTGGTAAGTCAGCGGAGCCGACCGACCTGGGGGAAACTACTTGTAACTTTTGTTACTAATCGAAAAACTGGGCTTAGTATACACCTGTCTCCCACTTTTGTCAAGTTTACCGCGAGGTATCGGTATTATGTCCCCCACTTCTGACGTATTTGGACAGGAGACGCCTGGAAATACCTGCTAACTGACACAAAAAAGTAACAAAACAATAACAGCTGATGCGGCAAAAAAAGGGGCCTGTATCCAAAAAGCTGAATACAGGCCCCTTTTTTTGAAAAATACTTTTTTGGGGAACTTATTCCCGGACTTTAGGGGTAAAGCCCAGGTCCTCCAGCTCTTCCACGGCCGTTTTCACGCAGTGGGCGCAGCCGTCGATGGAAACTGTCTTTTCCGGCAAACTCACCTGAAATCTCAGCTCCGCGGCGGTGAGCGCTTTGGTAATGCGGCTCACACAGTTTTCGCACATCATATCGGGAACGGAAATGGTTGTCATGCTATGGTCCTTCCTTTACTTCAGTATTTTTTGTATGGTGACCAGAAGGTCGTCCACGACCTCCAGATGTCCTGCCTGAATGTCCTGCACCACGCAGGTGCGGATGTGATTGCCCAGCAGCTCCCGGGCAAAGGCGTTCAGCGCTGACTGTACGGCGGAGACCTGGACCAGAATGTCCGTGCAGTAGGCCTCCTTTTCCACCATGCCGCCAAGGCCCCGGACCTGTCCCTCAATGCGGCTAAGGCGCTTTAAAAGGGCGTCGGCTTCGGGCTGCTCCCGGTGCTTGTGGCGACAGCAGCTGCCGTCGGTTTCCGCCAGTCCCAGCTGATCCATAATGGCGGCAATCGCCTGGTCGTCTTTTTGGGGCTGTGATGCCATCAAAATCCCTCCTGATTTACAGTTTGCTGCGGCCCAGCCGCAGGGCGTTGCCCACCACGCACACAGAGCTAAGGGACATGGCCGCCCCGGCAAACATGGGGGAGAGCAGCGGCCCGCCAAAGAGATATAAAAGTCCCGCCGCGATGGGGATGCCAACGGTGTTGTAGCAAAAGGCCCAGAAGAGGTTTTGCTTGATATTGCGCAG
>JAQVCU010000052.1 GCA_028689635.1 Oscillospiraceae bacterium | reverse complement strand
ACGGGATCCGCCTTCTTCATGGCGTCTTTGAACGCCATAGAACCGGCGATCTTAAATGCCATTTCAGAGGAGTCGACCTCGTGATAAGAGCCGTCGTACAAGGTGACGATGCAGTCTACCACAGGATAGCCAGCCAGCACACCGGCATGCATGGCGCCCTGGATACCAGCGTCAACAGCGGGGATATATTCCTTGGGAATAGAACCGCCGACGATCTTGTTCTGGAACACGTAGCCCTTGCCGGACTCGTTGGGTTCCAGTTTGATCTTGACATGGCCGTACTGACCTTTACCACCGGACTGTCTCGCGTACTTGCAGTCCACGTCGGCCAGACGGCGGACGGTCTCTTTGTACGCAACCTGGGGCTTACCGATGTTGGCTTCGACCTTGAACTCACGCAGCAGACGGTCGACGATGATCTCCAGATGGAGCTCGCCCATACCGGCGATGATGGTTTGTCCGGTCTCCTGATCGGTGTAGGTCTTGAAGGTGGGGTCTTCCTCGGCGAGCTTCGCCAGGCCGATGCCCATCTTCTCCTGACCAGCCTTGGTCTTGGGTTCAATGGCAACGCGGATAACGGGCTCCGGGAACTCCATGGACTCCAGCACGATGGGGGCTTTGGGGTCGCACAGGGTATCGCCGGTGGTGGTGTTCTTCAGGCCGACGGCGGCGTAGATATCGCCTGCATAGCAGATGTCGATATCTTTCCGGTGGTTGGCGTGCATCTGAAGGATACGGCCCAGGCGCTCGTTGTCATCCTTAACAGAGTTGTAAACCGTGGAACCGGCTTCGACCGTGCCGGAGTAGACGCGGAAGAAGGCCAATTTGCCCACGAAGGGGTCGGTGGCGATCTTAAATGCCAGCGCCGCGAAGGGGGCCTTATCGGTGGAAGGTCTCTCTTCTTCTTCCTCGGTATCGGGGTTCATGCCCTTGATGGGAGGAATGTCGGTAGGGGCGGGCATATAATCCACAACCGCGTCCAGCAGCTTCTGGACGCCCTTGTTTTTGTAGGAAGTTCCGCAGCAGACGGGAACCATGGTGTTCGCGATGGTGGCTTTGCGGATGGCGGTTTTGATCTCCTCCATCGTCAGCTCTTCGCCCTCCAGGTATTTCTCCATCAGGGCCTCATCGGTCTCGGCAACGGCCTCCATCAGCTGGTGATGGTACTCTTCGGCCTTCTCCTTCATGTCCTCGGGGATATCGACAGCAGAAATGTCGGTGCCCAGGTCATTGTTGTAGATATAGGCCTTCATCTCAAGCAGGTCGATAATACCTTTAAAGAAGGTCTCTGCGCCGATTGGCAGCTGGATCGGGACCGCGTTACATTTCAGGCGGTCGTGCATCATGGAAAGCACGTTGTAAAAATCGGCGCCCATGATATCCATTTTGTTGACGTAAGCCATTCTCGGAACGCGGTACTTATCCGCCTGTCTCCAAACGGTCTCCGACTGGGGCTCAACGCCTCCCTTAGCGCAGAATACGGTCACAGAGCCGTCAAGAACGCGCAGAGAGCGCTCGACCTCAACCGTAAAGTCAACGTGTCCGGGGGTATCGATAATATTGATTCTATGACCCTTCCAGTAGGCGGTGGTAGCGGCGGAGGTGATGGTGATCCCTCGCTCCTGCTCCTGCGCCATCCAGTCCATTGTTGCTGCACCTTCATGGGTCTCACCGATCTTGTGGTTTACACCGGTATAATACAAGATACGTTCGGTCGTGGTCGTTTTACCAGCATCAATGTGGGCCATTATGCCTATGTTGCGTGTCATCTCGATTGCGACGTCTCTTGGCATAGTGTCCTCCTTAAAGATATTGAAGAAAATTACAATGCCTTAAGCGGCCCAAAAGCCGCTTAAGGACTGTATGTGCAATTGATTGTTCCGGCCTTTTGCCGGGGGGACCCTCTTTTTTGGATAACGAACCGACCCAGAAAAGCGGGGATCCGCAAAACAGATTAGAATCTGTAATGGGCAAACGCTCTGTTGGCCTCGGCCATCTTGTGCGTATCTTCGCGTTTTTTGAACGAACCGCCCTGACCGTTGACAGCGTCCATGATCTCTCCGGACAGTCTCTCCTTCATCGTTCTCTCGGAACGAGCTCTGGAGTACAGGGTGATCCAGCGCAGACCCAGGGTTTCACGTCTCTCGGGGCGCACTTCCATAGGAACCTGATAGGTGGCGCCGCCGACACGGCGGGCTTTTACCTCCAGGACGGGCATAACGTTCTCCATGGCGGCTTCAAAAACCTCCAGGGGCTCTTTCCCGGTTTTCTCCTTGATGATCTCGAACGCATCGTATACGATCTTCTGGGCGACGCCTTTCTTACCATCATACATAACGCTGTTGATAAGACGGCTGACCATTTTGGAATTGTACAGCGGATCCGGCAAAACATCACGTTTTGCAATGTTACCTCTTCTTGGCACTTCGCTTCCCTCCTTCACATTGAATGAATTCATCGGTACTCGAAAGTGACAAAACTCCCGTGGTGCCAATGCAGAGTACACAGTTATATGTGAACTGCAAAGGCAGCAGTCGTAAGACCAAGTGGGGTTTTATTACTTCGACGCACCAGCCTTCGGACGTTTCGCACCGTACTTGGAGCGGGCCTGCATTCTCTTGGCAACGCCTTGAGCATCCAGGGTACCACGGATAATGTGGTAACGCACACCAGGTAAGTCCTTAACACGTCCACCACGGATCAGCACAACGCTATGCTCCTGCAGATTGTGGCCGATACCCGGGATGTAGGCTGTCGCCTCGATTCCGTTGGTCAGTTTGACCCTGGCAACTTTACGCAGCGCGGAGTTGGGCTTCTTAGGAGTCTGAGTTCTGATGGCAGTGCAGACGCCTCGTTTTTGAGGGGAATGCTGGTCGATGGCAATCCGTTTTTTGGAGTTCCAGCCTCTCAGCAGGGCGGGAGCCGTGGATTTCTTCTCGACAACTTCTCTTCCTTTGCGGACCAGTTGGTTAAAGGTTGGCATATGGCACCTCCTTACATAAATTTGTCTATTGCAAAAGAGCAGGTCTTTCCTCCTCTTTTTACAATCAATACTTTTACTCTGCCAGTTAACTATTCTAGCATTTTATTCAACGGCTTGTCAATAGAGTATTTGTCAAAGCGGGCCCGTTTAAGCGTTAATTTCTTGTAAAAGCCGTCAACGCCTGTCCTTTCCCTCTCTGACAGCGGAAAACCCCGGGGGAAATCCCCGGGGATCCGCTCGCAAAACAGGTCACTGAGGATCCTGTTCCAGCTTGATGTCGTTGAAATATGGGTTGGCGTTTACCGGGGAGATCTCTACATTGGTGTAGCAGCTCATCCCGGTGCCGGCGGGAACCAGCTTGCCGATGATGACGTTCTCCTTGAGGCCCAACAGGGGATCTACCTTTCCTTTGATGGCGGCCTCCGTGAGCACACGGGTGGTCTCCTGGAAGGAGGCTGCGGAAAGGAAGCTGTCGGTGGCCAGGGAAGCTTTGGTGATACCCAGCAGGGTGGCGGAGCAGACAGCCTCCGTCAGGCCCTCCTCCCCGGCGGCCATGCGCTCGCGCACCTCAGCGTTGGCGCTGAGGAACTCGGATTTATCCACCAGAGCCCCGGTCAGCAGCGCCGTGGAACCGGCGTCCTCGATGCGCACCTTCTTCATCATCTGGCGGACGATGACCTCGATGTGCTTGTCGTTGATATCAACGCCCTGCAGGCGGTATACGCGCTGAACTTCCTGGATCAGGTAGTCCTGCACAGCCAGCGGGCCTTTGATGGCCAGGACGTCGTGGGGGTTCACAGAACCCTCGGTCAGCATATCGCCGGCCTCCACGTGGTCGCCCTCCTGCACCCGCAGGCGGGAACCATAGGGGATCAGATAGCTCTCCTCCTCGGCGGTATCCTTGCTGAACACCACCGCATGGCGGTTTTTCTTGATCTCCTGCATCCGCACATCACCGGCGGTACGGCTGATGATGGCCTGATGTTTGGGCTTTCTCGCCTCGAAGAGCTCCTCGACGCGGGGAAGACCCTGGGTGATATCCTCGGCGGAAGCGATACCGCCGGTATGGAAGGTTCTCATGGTCAGCTGGGTACCGGGCTCGCCAATGGACTGGGCCGCGATGATACCCACCGCTTCGCCAACCGCCACGGGGTTGCCGTTGGCCAGGTTGTCGCCGTAGCACTTGGCGCAAACGCCGTACTTGGCCACGCAGTTGAGGATGGAGCGGATCTTCAGCCGGGTGATGCCCGCCTTGATGATCTTGGCGGCGTCCTTGTCGTCCATCATCTTATCCTTGGAGACCAGCAGCTCGCCGGTTTCAGGATGCAGCACATCCTCTACCGGATAACGGCCATGCAGACGCTCGGCAAACGGCTCGATCATCTCGTTGCCGTCCTTGATGTCGCAGACCTCGATGCCCTCGTGGGTGCCGCAGTCCAGCTGGCGGATGATGACCTCCTGGGAAACGTCCACCAGACGGCGGGTCAGATAACCGGAGTCCGCGGTACGCAGAGCGGTATCGGCCAGGCCCTTTCTGGCGCCTCGGGAGGAGATGAAGTATTCCAGGATGTTCAGGCCTTCGCGGTAGTTGGCCCGGATGGGGATCTCGATGGCCTTACCGGAGGTGTTGGCGATCAGTCCGCGCATACCGGCCAGCTGGCGGATCTGGTTCATGCTGCCTCGGGCGCCGGAATCCGCCATCATAAAGATGGGGTTATAGCGGTCGAGGTTGTTCTTCAGGGCGTCGGCCACCTTTTCGGTGGTCTCGTTCCAAGTCTTGATGACCATGCCGTAGCGCTCGTCGTTGGAGATAAGGCCCCGGCGGTACTGTTTGGTGATCTTGTCGATGCGCTCTTCCGCTTCCTGAAGCAGCTCCTGCTTCTGAGGCGGGATCACGGCGTCGCCCACAGCCATGGTAATGGCGCCGCGGGTAGAATACTTAAAGCCCTGGGCCTTGATCTTATCCAGCACCTCGGCGGTGGTGGAAGTCCCGTGGACGCGGATGCATTTTTCGATGATCTGTCCCAGCTGTTTTTTGCCGACCAAAAAGTCGATCTCCAGCTTGAACATATTCTCGGGGTCGGAGCGGTCTACATAGCCCAGATCCTGGGGGATCGGGTTGTTGAAGATCATCCGGCCCATGGTGGTATCGATGACCTGGGAGTAGACGACGCCGTCCACTTCCTTGGTGCAGCGCACCTTGATCTTGGCGTGAAGGCCAATGCAGCCTTCCTGATACGCCATCATGGCCTCGTCCTGGTTGCGGAACAGCTTGCCGTCGCCGGTCTCGCCATCCTTATCCAGGGTCAGATAGTAGGAGCCCAGGACCATATCCTGGGTGGGAACCGCCACAGGGCGCCCATCGGAAGGCTTAAGCAGGTTGTTGGCCGCCAGCATCAGGAAGCGGGCTTCGGCCTGGGCCTCGGCGGAAAGGGGCACGTGAACGGCCATCTGGTCGCCGTCGAAGTCGGCGTTATAGGCGGTACACACCAGGGGGTGAAGCTTCAGGGCGCGGCCCTCTACCAGCACCGGCTCAAAGGCCTGGATGCCCAGACGGTGCAGGGTGGGCGCGCGGTTGAGCAGCACAGGATGATCCTTAATGACGATATCCAGGGCGTCCCACACCTCGGTGCGGGCCCGCTCCACCATCTTGCGGGCGTTTTTGATGTTGGTGGCGGCGCCGGTATCCACCAGGCGCTTCATGACAAAGGGCTTAAAGAGCTCCAGCGCCATCTCTTTGGGCAGGCCGCACTGATACATTTTCAGCTCGGGGCCCACAACGATAACGGAACGCCCGGAATAGTCCACGCGCTTGCCCAGCAGGTTCTGGCGGAAGCGGCCCTGTTTGCCCTTGAGCATATCGGAAAGGGATTTCAGCGGGCGGTTGTTGGGGCCGGTCACCGGACGGCCGCGGCGGCCGTTGTCGATGAGGGCGTCCACAGCCTCCTGCAGCATACGCTTTTCATTGCGCACGATGATATCGGGGGCGCCCAACTCCAACAGCCGTTTTAAGCGGTTGTTGCGGTTGATGACGCGGCGGTACAGATCGTTTAGGTCGGAGGTGGCGAAACGCCCGCCGTCCAGCTGTACCATGGGGCGGATGTCCGGCGGGATCACGGGGACCACGTCCAGGATCATCCATTCGGGGCGGTTGCCGCTCTTTTTAAAGGCCTCTACCACCTCGATGCGTTTGAGCAGGCGAATGCGCTTCTGGCCGGAGGCGTTGTCCAGCTCCTCGCGCAGTTCGTCATAAAGGGTGTCCAGATCCAACTGGCACAGCAGCTCTTTGATCGCTTCCGCGCCCATGCCGGCCTTGAAATCATCCTCATATTTTTCCCGCATCTCGCGGTATTCCTTTTCGCTCAGCAGCTGCTTGGGCTCCAAAGGCGTGGCGCCGGGGTCGATCACCACGTAGGAGGCGAAATACAGCACCTTCTCCAGCAGCCTGGGGGACATATCCAGGATCAGGCCCATGCGGGAGGGGATGCCCTTAAAGTACCAGATATGGGAAACGGGGGCGGCCAGCTCGATATGGCCCATGCGCTCCCGGCGCACCTTGGAGCGGGTGACCTCAACGCCGCAGCGCTCACAGATCTTGCCCTTGTAGCGCAGGCGTTTGTATTTTCCGCAATAGCATTCCCAGTCCTTGGTCGGCCCAAAAATGCGTTCGCAGAACAGGCCGTCGCGCTCCGGTTTCAGGGTGCGGTAATTGATCGTTTCAGGTTTTTCCACTGCGCCGTAAGACCATCCGCGGATCTGCTCCGGCGAAGCAAGGCCGATCTTGATCGACTCAAATACGTTAAATTCCAATTGCGACCCCTTCTTCCCTTAAAAATTATCGTCGTCTTCAAACAAATCGGTGTCGTCGTCCAACCCCAGCATAGAATCGGGGTTCAGCATCGGGTCCAGATCTCCCAGATCCGGCTCCTCGATGGTGTAGGATTCCGAAATCTCATCCTCATTCTGGACGTTCTCCACGCTCATGCCGGCGTCATCCAGGGAGCCGAGGCCCACGTCTTCATCGTCGTCGAAGGTCTGTTTCAGGTCGATCTCCTGATCGTCCTTATCCAACACCTTGACGTCCAGAGCCAGAGACTGAAGCTCCTTGATGAGTACCTTGAAGGATTCGGGAATACCGGGCTGCGGGATGTTGTTGCCCTTGACAATGGCCTCAAAGGTCTTGACGCGGCCCACCACATCGTCGGATTTGACGGTGAGGATCTCCTGCAGGGTATAGGCGGCGCCATAGGCTTCCAGGGCCCAGACCTCCATCTCTCCAAAACGCTGGCCGCCGAACTGGGCTTTACCGCCCAGAGGCTGCTGGGTAACCAGAGAGTAGGGGCCGGTGGAACGGGCATGGATCTTATCGTCTACCAGATGGTGGAGCTTGAGGTAATACATGTAGCCGACCGTGACGGGGTTGTCAAACTGTTCGCCGGAGCGGCCGTCGTAGAGGATGGTTTTGCCGTCCTCGCGCATACCGGCCTCTTTCAGGCATTCGCGGATGTCGTCCTCATGGGCGCCGTCAAAGACGGGGGTCATGATCTTCCAGCCCAAAGCGGAAGCCGCCATGCCCAGATGGACCTCCAGCACCTGACCGATGTTCATACGGGAAGGTACGCCCAGGGGGTTGAGCACGATGTCCAGCGGCGTGCCGTCCGGCAGGAAAGGCATATCTTCCTGCGGCAGGATGCGGGAAACAACGCCCTTGTTTCCGTGGCGTCCGGCCATCTTATCGCCCACGCTGATCTTTCTCTTCTGGGCAATGTAGCAGCGGACCACCATGTTGACGCCGGGAGAAAGCTCGTCGCAGTTTTCCCGGGTAAACACCTTGACGTCCACAATGATGCCGTGTTCGCCGTGGGGGACGCGCAGGGAAGTATCCCGCACTTCGCGGGCTTTTTCGCCGAAGATGGCGCGAAGCAGGCGCTCCTCAGCGGTGAGTTCAGTCTCGCCCTTGGGGGTCACCTTGCCCACCAGGATATCGCCGGCGCGCACCTCCGCGCCCACGCGGATGATGCCCTGCTCATTGAGCTCGCGCAGAGCGTCCTCGCCCACGTTGGGGATATCGCGGGTGATCTCCTCCGGCCCCAGCTTGGTGTCGCGGGCTTCCAGCTCGTACTCCTCGATGTGGATGGAGGTATAAACGTCGTCCCGCACCAGTTTTTCGTTGATGAGGACGGCGTCTTCGTAGTTGTAGCCTTCCCAGGTCATAAAGCCGATGAGGGCGTTTTTGCCCAGGCTGATCTCGCCGTTGCTGGTGGCGGGGCCGTCGGCAATGACCATGCCCTTATGCACCCGCTCGCCGCGCTCCACAATGGGCCGCTGGTTGACGCAGGTGCCCTGGTTGGAACGCATGAACTTGATGATGTGGTAATTTTCCAGAGTCCCCTCGTCGGTGCGGACGACGACCTCGTCGGCGGAGACCTTCTCCACAACGCCGTCGTGTTTGCACACCACAGTGACGCCGGAATCCACGGCGGCTTTATACTCCATGCCGGTTCCCACAATGGGGGATTCGGTCTTCAGCAGAGGAACAGCCTGCCGCTGCATGTTGGAACCCATCAGCGCGCGGTTGGCGTCGTCGTTCTCCAGGAAGGGGATCATGGCGGTGGCCACAGAGACGACCATCTTCGGGGAGACGTCCATAAATTCGGCGCGGTCGCGCTCCACTTCCAGGAACTCATCGCGGAAACGGGCGTTGACCCTCGGGCGCGCCAGGCGGCCGGATTCGTCCAGAGGCTCGTTGGCCTGGGCCACCACATAGTTGTCTTCCATATCGGCGGTCATGTAGACCACCTCGTCCAGCACCTGATGGGTCTCTTTGTCCACGCGGCGGTAGGGGGCTTCGATGAAGCCGTACTCGTTGATGCGGGCAAAGGTGGCCAGATACGAGATCAGGCCGATGTTGGGGCCTTCAGGGGTCTCGATGGGGCACATGCGGCCGTAGTGGGAATAATGGACGTCGCGCACCTCAAACCCGGCGCGGTCACGGGAAAGACCGCCGGGGCCCAGGGCCGAAAGACGGCGTTTGTGGGTCAGCTCCGCCAGGGGGTTGGTCTGATCCATGAACTGGGACAAGGGGGACGAACCAAAAAATTCCTTGATGGCGGCCACGACAGGACGGATGTTCACCAGCGCCTGGGGGGTGATGACGTCCATATCCTGGGCCTGTACGGTCATGCGCTCGCGGATGACCCGCTCCATTCTGGAAAAACCGATGCGGAACTGATTTTGCAGCAGCTCGCCCACAGAACGGATGCGCCGGTTGCCCAGATGGTCGATGTCGTCCACGTTGCCAATATCGTAGGAAAGGTTGTTGATATAGTTGATGGACGCGAAGATATCGTCCTTGATGATGTGCTTGGGGATGAGGTTGTCCACGTTGGCCCGAATGGCCTCGCGCAGGGCGTCCTCCTCCTCGTTCTCCTCCAGGATCTTCTGCAGAACGCAGAAACGCACCTTTTCGTTGATGCCGTACTCGGCGCAGTCGAAGGAGACGAAATCGCGAATATCCACCATGCCGTTGGAAATAACATAGATGTCGCGATCCTCGATGGTGATCTTGACCTTGGAGACGCCGGCAGCCTCAATGGCCCGGGCTTGTTCCGTGGTGAGCACATCGCCCACATTGGCCATCAGCTCGCCGGTCATGGGGTTGGCGATAGGCTCCGCCACCACCCGGCCCGCAATGCGCTGCCCGATCGCCAGTTTTTTGTTGTATTTGTAGCGGCCGACCCGGGAAAGATCGTATCTTCTGGGGTCGAAGAAGAGGTTCATCAGATGGGTTACGGCGCTGTCCACCGTAGGCGGCTCGCCGGGGCGCAGCTTGCGGTAAACCTCCAACAGGGCTTCCTCCCCGTTTTTGGTGTTGTCTTTATCCTGGATGGTGCGCACCAGGCGCTCATCCTCGCCAAACACCTCGTAGATCTCATTGTCGGAGCCGTACATATCGGTGAGGCCGCCGTTGGTGGCGTTTTCCTTGTCGTCCTGAATCTTGAGCAGGGCGCGGATAAAAGCCGTCACCGGGATCTTGCGGTTTTTGTCGATGCGGACATAAAAGATATCGTTGGAATCGGTCTCGTATTCCAGCCAGGCGCCCCGGTTGGGGATCACGGTGGAGGTAAACAGCTTTTTGCCGGTCTTGTCGTAGCTCATGCCGTAGTAGACGCCGGGGGAACGGACCAGCTGGGAGACGATGACGCGCTCCGCGCCGTTGATGACAAAGGTGCCGCTCTCGGTCATCAGGGGGAAATCTCCCATGAAGATATCCTGTTCTTTTACCTCGCCGGTCTCTTTGTTCAGCAGGCTTGCGCGTACCCGTAACGGAGCGGCGTAGGTGACATCCCTTTCCTTACACTCTTCCACAGTGTATTTCGGGGTATCGTCCAGACGATAGTCAATAAAGTCCAGCACCAGATTGCCGGTGTAGTCGGTAATGGCGGAAACATCTCGGAAAACTTCCTTGAGGCCTTCCTCCAGGAACCATTTGTACGAGTTCTTCTGCACCTCGATGAGGTTTGGCATCTCCAAAACCTCATTGATCCGGTTGAAGCTCATTCGAACATTTTTTCCCAGATGTACAGGCTTGACATTCACCATAGGCTCACTCACTCCATTCATCTATTGCCAATCCCTTATGCAAAACCCACAATTGCGGCCGGAAAAATCGCGCCAGATTTTGCAAAACGGTATTGCTTTTTCCTTTTGCTTCTGCTATAATACCTGTAACAAAGGTATTTGTGGCCATTATGATACATTGTATTATTATATTACCTGCTTCTTACAAAGTCAAGATGTTTTTTTGTCGTCCGCGGTTTTTTCCGCGGGCTTTTTTCATGTTTTTCCAAAATTGGGCCGAAAGGGAGCTTCTTCCCTTTCGGCGGCCAAAATGCCCCGGAGCGCTGACGCTCCGGGGCATTTCTTTTTTCCTTTGGATCCGCTTATTTGATGAAGGCGCAGAAAGCGCGGTAGGTAGACCACACGTCCGCCTTGGAAACGACCTCGAAGGGAGAGTGCATGGAGAGCACCGGCACCCCGATATCCACCACCTCGATATCCAGGCCGGAAAGATACATGGCCACAGTGCCGCCGCCGCCCTGGCCCACCTTGCCCAGCTCGCCGGTCTGCCACAGCACGTTTTCGCCATCCAGCACCTGGCGGACATAGGCCATAAACTCGGCGGAAGCGTCATTGGTGCTGTTTTTGCCGCCGGCGCCGGTGTATTTGGTGATCACCGCGCCGCCGCCCAGATAAGCCACGTTGCGGCGCTCGGTCACATCGGGGAAGCTGGGGTCATGGGCGCAGTTGACATCGGCGGAAAGGCATTTGGAATGGCTCAGCACCGTGTGTCCCGCCACGCCATAGGGTCTGGCCAGGTCGTCGATGAAATAATCCAGGAAGCGGGAATCCATGCCGGTGTTGCCCTTGGAACCGGTCTCTTCTTTATCCGCCAGAATGGTGACGTGGGTCACCGCCGGGCGCTCTACCTCCAAGGCCGCCATCAGGGCGGTGTAGGCGCACACCTTGTCGTCGTGGCCGTAGGAGCCGATCATGCTGCGGTCAAGGCCCAGATCCCTCGCGGGGAAGGCGGGCACCGCGTTGAGCTCCGCCGAGAGGAAATCCTGCTCGGTGATGCCATATTTATCAAAGAGGATCTTCGCCAGAGCCAGCTTCACCTTCTCGCCAGCCTTGTCGTCCCGGAAGGGCCGGGAGCCGATGAGGATATTCAGCTCCTCGCCGCGGATCCCGTCGGAAAGGGTGCGTTTGTCCTGGTCGCGGCTCAGATGCGGCAGCAGGTCGGTGACGCAGAACACCGGGTCGTTTGCGTCGTCGCCCAGATTCACCGTAATGACCGTGCCGTCCTTTTTGGCGACGACGCCATGCAGGGCCAGAGGCAGGGCGCTCCACTGATATTTGCGGATACCGCCGTAATAATGGGTCTTAAGATAGCCCAGGCCCGTATCCTCGTAAAGGGGGTTGGGCTTTAGATCCAGACGGGGGGAATCAATATGGGCGGCCATCAGGTTGACGCCCTCCTCCAGGGGACGGCTGCCCATGGTGGCGAAGATCAGGGCCTTGCCCCGGTTATTGTAATAGAGCTTGTCGCCGACAACATATTTCTTTGAGGGGTCAAAAGGCTCGTAGCCGTGCTTTTCCAGCATCGCCACCGCGGTGGAAACGGCCTCCCGCTCGGTCTTGCTGGTATTGAGAAATTCTTTATAGGGCTCACAGAAGCGGTCGGCCGCAGCCTCCTCTTCCTCGGTAAGCTTCGCGGCGCCGTTTTCGTTCTGGATCAGCAGCTGTTCTGCCAGCAGCTGCCCTGCAGTTTTTTCAGTCTCAGCCATCTTGTACATCCTCCTGCTATCAATCATTTGCGTTTGCCAAACAAAAAGCCGCTGCCCGCGGCGATATGTTTTTAGTGTAACATATTTTCACTGAGAAAAACAGCCCGCATCCTCAAAAAGTTGCGGGCTCATACAGCTTTTGATAGACCCGGCGGGTCTCCCCCACCTTTTCCACATACCGGCGGGTATCGCCGTAGGGGATGGTGTGGATGCTCTCCCCGTCGGAATAATCCGGGCTGGAAAGCCACTCCTTGGCCTTTCCCCAGCCCGCGTGATAAGCGCACAAAGCGTTTTCCACGCTGCCGAACTCCTCTGTCAGGGCGCTGAGCAGAAAGGCCCCGTAGCGGATGTTCACTTCCGGATCGAACAGGTCGTCGTAACCGGCCTCTTCGCCGTCCCCCATACGGGCGCTGAGCCACTCAAAGGTCTCCCGGGTGATCTGCATCAGCCCCCTGGCCCCTACGCTGGATTCCACCTGGGGGCGAAAGCCGCTTTCCGTGCGAATCACCGCGTAGATCAGGCTTCTGTCCACCCCAAATTCCTCGCTGTACCGCTCCACCGTCTGGGCGTAACGGCGCGGATAGGCCTCGTGCCAAAAAACAGCGCCGGCCTGCCACAACAGCAAAAACGCGGCGCCGGCCGCCAGCAGCGCCAGCCAGAGCGAACCGCCTTTTTTTACCACCATGCCGTTTATTCCTCCCGCCACAGCTTTGGCCGGATGGCCTGCAGCTGGCGTTCCAATTCTTCCCGGCCGCCGCTGTTGACGATCACGGCCCCGGACCGGCTGGCGTAATAATCGTCCTCCCGCTGGGCGGACATCCGCCTCAGGGCGGCTTCCCGGGAAATGCCATCCCGGGCCATGATCCTGCGCAGGCGCTCATCCCGCGGCGCCGTGACCGAAACGATGAAATCGCACAGGGCGTCGGCCCCGCTTTCAAACAGCGTGGGGGCGTCCAGCACCGCCAGGGGAATATTCTCCAGCCGCTCCAGTTCCTCTACAATATATTCTGTGATGGCGGGATACAAAATATCACACCATTTTTTTAACTGCTCCGGGTCGGAAAAGACAATCTCCGCCGTTTTTGCCCTGTCCAGGGAACCATCCGGACGCAGGATCTCCGGCCCGAAGGCCTCCTGTTCCCGCCGCAGCGCCGGGCTTCCGGGCTCCACCACCCGCCGCGCCACCGCGTCGCAGTCGATCACCGCGGCGCCCCACCGGCGGAAAATATCCGATACCGTCGATTTCCCCGCCCCGGTTTGGCCGGTCAATCCAATGACCCGGGGCCTCACAGCTCGATTACCTCAAAAGCGGCTGCGCGCAGCAGACGGTTATACACCGCCAGGCCCACCCCGGTACGGGCGGGGCAGTGGGCGTATACGGTCTCGGCGCCCAGCTCATCCATTTCCCGCAGGGCGGAAAAAAGATGCGCGGCCTGGGAGGCGTCGTCCCGCTCCCCGCCGTAAACGACATAAGGCACCCCCAGGGCGGGGACATCCTCCTCAAAACACATGGCGTAGGTCTTGCCGTCCCTGTGGGCGTTGACATAAGCGGCAAACGCTTCCCGCCCACCCCGCAGGATGACCACATGGGCGCGGGGGGCATAGTGTTTGTATTTCATCCCGGGGGAGGCCGCCTGTACCCCGTCGGCCAGCGGCGCGCAGACCGCCGGATCCACCTCTACGTCGCCCAGGGCCTCCCGCAGCTGTTCCACGGTCACGCCGCCGGGGCGAAGCACCCGGGGCTTTTCCCCGGCAAGGGAGATCACGGTGGATTCCACCCCCACTCCGCAACTTCCGGAATCCACAATGGCGTCCACCCTGCCCATCAGGTCGTGGATGCAGTGCTGGGCCGTAGTCGGGCTGGGGCTGCCGGAAAGATTTGCAGAGGGCGCCGCAATGGGCACGTCCGCCCGGCGGATCAGTTCCCGGGCCACCATATGGGAGGGGAACCGGATGGCCACCGTATCCAAACCGCCGCTGGTGACGGCGGGGACAGCGTCGCTTTTTCGAAAGATCATGGTCAAAGGGCCTGGCCAAAACCGGCCCGCCAACTCAATGGCCGCCTCCGGCACTTCCGCCACCAGGGGCCCGATCATATCCAGATCGCAGACGTGGACGATGAGGGGGTTGTCCTGGGGGCGCCCCTTTGCCCGGAAAATGGCCGCAACCGCCCGCTCATCCAGGGCATTGGCCCCCAGGCCGTACACCGTCTCGGTGGGGAACGCCACCAGGCCGCCGCCGGCCAGGATCTCCGCCGCCGTCTGCATATTCTCCATATCGTCATAAATGTTCCGCACCCGCAGGATCTTCGTCTCTTTTTCTTTTTCCGCCATGGGGATCCCTCTTTTCCGTCAGTTACTTTCCCGCCCTGCGCTGCTCCTCAGCTTTTCCGCCTGGTCATAGGCGCCCAGGGCGTCCATGATCTCGTCCAAGTCGCCGTTCATCACCGCTTCCAGGCGGTAGACGGTAAGGCCGATGCGGTGGTCGGTAAGCCGTCCCTGGGGAAAATTATAGGTGCGGATGCGCTCGGAACGATCGCCGGTGCCCACCTGCAGGCGGCGCTCCGACGCGATCTTATCGTTCTGTTCCCGCATTTTTTGTTCGTACAGGCGGCTGCGAAGCAGCTTCATCGCCTTATCCTTGTTTTTGTATTGGCTCCGTTCATCCTGGCATTCCACCACCACCCCTGTGGGCAGATGGGTGATGCGGATGGCGGATTCCGTCTTGTTGACGTGTTGTCCCCCGGCCCCGCTGGCCCGGTAGGTGTAG
>JAQVCU010000102.1 GCA_028689635.1 Oscillospiraceae bacterium | reverse complement strand
CTGCTCATACCAGCTCTCCTCCATGCACATGCAATACCTTGCCTCCCAGCAGCTGGGGAAGCCGGTCATCCTCGCAGCAGGTGATGAACACCTGCCCCCCGGCGATGCGGTTTAGCACAAACTCCTGGCGCTTGGAATCCAGCTCGGAGAGCACATCGTCCAGCAGCAGCACCGGGTATTCCCCGGTGGCGTTTTTATAGATCTCCCGCTCGGCCAGCTTCATGGACAGCGCCGCCGTCCTGGTTTGGCCCTGGGAGGCGAACTGCCGGGCATCCCGTCCGTCGATAGAGACCAGCAAATCGTCCTTATGGGGGCCGGAAAGGCACAGCCGCGCCGCCCGCTCCGCCGTCTGGTGGGATTCCATATGGGCACGCAGCTGCTGCGTTACAAGATCAATTTTCAAGGGATCCGTAACGGCGGAGACAGTTTGATAGGCGATTTCCAGCCCCTCTTTGCCGCCGGAGCACTGGCTGTGGTGCACGGCGGCATACTCCGCCAGGCGGGCGGCAAACTGCGCCCGATAGTAAACCAGCACCGCGCCGCAGCGCACCAGCTGTTCGTTGAATTCCGGCAGAGCGGACAACAGGTCCGGCCGCTCCTCACTGTCCCGCAGGATGCGGACCTTGTGGTCATACGCCCGGTTATACGCGCTTAGCGCCGACGCGTATTTGGGCCGCAGCTGGCACAGAGCGGTATCCATGAATCGCCGCCGGGCGGCGGCCCCCTCCCGAATTAAAAAGAGGTCCTCCGGGCAGAAAAAAACGGTGTGGTACACCTCGCTCAAGGCGGCGCTGGTCTTCACCGCCACCTGATTGACAGACAGCTGCCGCCGCCGATCCCGGTACAGCGCCGCCCGCAGCCGAAATTCCCGCTCCCGGGCAAAAACCAGGGCGTTCACCCCGGCGCAGTCGGCGTCAAAGCGGATCATCTCCCTGTCGGTCCGGGCTCGGGGGGACCGCCCGCAGGAGAGATAGACAATGGCCTCCAGCAAATTTGTCTTCCCCTGGGCGTTCTCCCCAAAAATCACGTTGCAGTCCGGGTGGAAGTCCACCGCCTGGTCCCGGTAATTGCGGAAATTTTGAAGCTCCAGCCGGTCAATTCGCATAGGCTGCCGCGTAATGCTCCCCGGCGAAGCACACATCGTCCCCGGGGCGGATTTTTTTGCCCCGCATGGTGCACACCTCGCCGTTGACCGTCACCTCGCCTTGTTGAATCCGCTCCTTGGCCTCGCCGCCGGAGGCCACCAGGTTCGCGTATTTTAACAGGTCCTGGAGTTTGATAAACTCCGTTTGAATCGTAATCGTTTTCATATTCACTCCGCACTTTTCAGCCGCACCGGCAAAACCATATAGAGGAAATTCTCCTCCCCCTCGGTGGGGACGATGATGGCGGGGGAGACGCCGGTGTTCAGCTCGATTTTTACGCTGTCGGCGGGGGCGTAGCGCAGCGCCTCCATCAAATAGCGGTTGTTAAAGCCGATTTCCAGACCCTGACCGTCGCCGCTTAAGCGGCAGACGTCCTTGGCCTCGCCGTTGCCGGTTTTGGCAGAGAGAAGGACCTTATCCTGGTCAAACAGGCACCGCACCGGGCTTTTTAGCTTGTCGGAAATCACCACGCTCACTCGGTCGATGCTGGAGATCAAGGCCTTGGTATCGGCGATGAGGGCGATGGGGTTTTTCCGGGGAATGGCGTTTTTGTAATCCAAAAACTCCCCCTCCAGCCGGCGGCAGATCAGCTCTGTGTCCCCTACTTCAAATAGAATGTGGCGCTTGCCCAGCGTGACGGAGGCCAGATCCTCCACGTCGCCGCAGATGCCCTTCACTTCGCTTAGCGCGCCGCCGGGGGTGACGAAGGAGAACGCGCCTCCCTCAATCTTTTCCAGCGGCTCCCGCCGCACGGCCAGGCGGAACCCGTCCACCGCCACCATCGTCAGGCCCTTGTCGCTGATCTCAAAGAGCGCGCCGGTATGCACCGGCCGGCTCTCATTGGTGCTGACGGCAAAGGCCGTCTCCTCAATCATGGCTTTCAGAAATTTTTGCTGGATGGAGATGGAATACTCGTCCTCCACATCAGGAAGCTCGGGATAATCCGCTGCGCACAGGCCCAAAATGTCAAAGTCCGCGTCGCCGCAGTGAAGGTGGACCATTTGCTTTTCATCGCAGGCAAAGGTAACCACGTCATCGGGCATCCGGCGAATGATATCGCCAAAGAGCCGGGCGTTGAGCACCAATTCCCCGGGATCCGTCACATCCGCGCTGACATGGGTGCGGATGCCGGTTTGCATATTATAGCCGGAGACGGTTAAGCCGTTGTCGGCGTGGAGCAGCAGCCCCTCCAGCGCGGGAATGGAGCTTTTTTGGGCAACGGCGCGGCTGGAGACGGCGATGGCGCTTTGCAGCAGCGCCTTTTCACAGGAAAATTTCATCAGTTGATCTTCCTCTCTCAAATGGGATGGATGGTCGGGAGGTTCTTTAAAAGAAGAAAAGAAATCTTTTCTTTAGAAATAGCAGTCTTAGGGAAAAAACATGTGGAAAAGTGGGGAAAGCCGTTGCGCCGTCGGATTTTGACGCTCCACAGGGAATGTTGAGAAAACGTGCAACTTTTCAACAGAAAAAAGAGAGGCGCCGTTTTCCACACAAACCTTTTCCTTTTCCACAGCGCTCAGTGGAAAAAAGCTCAGCGTTTGGAGTTGATGTTGGTTTTCATTTCCTTGACGGTTTCGGCAAAGGCCGGGTCCTTTTTCATCTTTTTTTCCACCTGCTGAATGGAGTAGAGCACCGTGGAGTGGTCCCGGTTGTCAAACTGCTTGCCGATATCGTCCAGGGAGAGGTTGGTCATGCTGCGGATCAAAAACATGGCGATCTGCCGGGCGGACACCGCGTCCCGAATCCGCTGCTGGCCCCGGATGACGCCCTCTTCCAGACTGTAAAACTTGCAGATGTAATCCAAAATGGCCTCGGGGGTGGGGATGTACTCGTTGCTGTGCTTTAAAATGTCCTGCATGGCCCGGGTGACGGTCTCCTCGTCGGCGTCGTTGCCAAGCAGGTCCTTATAGGCTAGGATTTTATTAATAGTGCCCTCCAGCTGGCGGACGTTTGCGGTGACGTTTTCCGCCACAAAGGCGGCGATTTTTGGCGGCAGCTCCATGCCCAGCAGCGCCGCCTTGTTTTTCACAATGGCAAGGCGGGTTTCAAAATCCGGCGGGGCCACGTCCACCAGCAAGCCCCATTCAAACCGGGTGCGCAGCCGATCGT
>JAQVCU010000101.1 GCA_028689635.1 Oscillospiraceae bacterium | reverse complement strand
GTGGTTGGAGCTGATCTGGATCTTAGTGTCCAGAAAATCGGTACTTACTGCCATTGTTTGTCCTCCTTTCCTAGCTTTGAGTCCAGTGTAGCATGGCGGTGGGATGGCTTTAAATGGCGTGTCGGGCGGGGGTTTGAGCAGGCAAAAAAATAACCGGTGGCAAGCAGACCTGTCTGCTTGTCACCGGCTTTTTTTATCGCCATCTTGACTTTTAAAAAACTGTCGCGCCCGCTAGACCGTCACAAATTCCGAGCCCACCACCAAGCCCTGGGGCAGGTTGAGGTAGACCACGGCGTAGGAGCCGTCGGGGTTGAACCAGCCCAGCCCGGTGATCTGTTTGGGGTCGCCGGCGGCAGGCTTGCTTAAACTGATTTCGATGCCGTCGCTGCCCATCACATCCTGGACCTCATAAAAGGGCATCCCGGCAGCCATCCGATAGGCCTGTTTATCGGTGACCGGCAGGGGATTGAGGGCCGCCAGTTCCGGGGCCGGCACCGTCGGCAGCAGCCGTTTGGCAAAGACCGCGTCATTATCGCCATACTGGATCAGCACGCCGTAGCCGCTGACCGGATCGCGGTAAGCCACCCGGCCGTCCGCCTGGACTTCGCCGGGTACCGCCAGCATTGTTTCGAGCTGGTCGCGGGGCTGATCCAGGGTCACCGACTGATAAAATTTCAGGGCCTGCTGGGCGGCGGCCGCCGTGGCCGGATTAATGGTGGTGGTGACGGGCGGCTCGGGCGGGCTGTCCGTCGCACTCTTTTGGCTCTTGGTGGCCGTGCAGCCGCTCAGCAGCAGCACCCCTCCCACCAGCAGGGCGGCGCCCAGGCGGACCATTCGGATCTTCTCATTTTTCATCTCGATTTTCCCTCTTTCATCAGGATTAATAATCAAAATAGAATATTATGACATATATACCCGTTTCCCCCGGCGATTATCACCGGGTTATCTTTTTTTCTGCCGCCAGCCCCCGGGCGTGCAGCCGGTAGACCCAGCGCAGGTCGTAGTCCATGGCCGCGGCGATGGCGGCGAAGGGTTCATCGCCGATGTAGCGGCGGGTCAGGATTTCCTGGATCTGGGGACTGGCCTGGTTGTCGATGGCAGCCCGCAGGGCTTGGTTGAGCGCTTCCAGGGCGCGGCTGTCGCGGTTGATGGCGACCCGGAGGGCGCGGATCTGCTGACGACTGCGGTGGCCGGTGGCCGGGGTGGCCCGGTAGATCAGCGCCAGTTGTTTCTGGGTGTGGCGCAGATATTGGCTATTGCGCCAGATCTGGGCCTGGAGCTGGGTGATCTGGGCTTTGAGGGTTTTAATGGACATGGGTTACCTCCTTGGTTTTTTCAAAAAGAGAAGGGGAGAAAGGATCAAGGGGTGTTTTTTTGTAATATCGTGATTAGAAAAATCTAATCAAGGATTTTCGCCAAAAGACAAATAACCCCTTCTTCCCCTTCCTTTGGCTTATTAATGCGATTTTTCCCCTTCTCTTCGGCTTCTCAAAGGCTTCTCTTTTTGTGTAGCCCTTCTCTTTTTAGTGATAAATATCACGCATAATCGCAAAGCTCTTCCTCGTTTAACATAATCCCCTGATAAATGCTTCGCCTGGTCTTGCATTCTTTGATCCGTTTGATCTCCGGATACTCCGCCTCCAACTCAGGCAAAAACCGTTTCTGGCTGACCGGCTTCAGCCCGCCATCCCGGCAGTACTGGGTATAGGCGTGATAAATCTGGGTCGACGAGGCCTGAGCGGCGGCGTCCACCACACACAGCTCCTCCACAAACGACAGCACCGAGCTGCCATCAATGCGGTAACGGGTCAGGGCCTCGTGGCTGTCCGCAGATTCGCTGAAGCTGTAGTCGTTAGCCATCAGCCGGGTCAGTCCCGCCAGGGCCCAGTTGAAAATCCCCGGGGCTTCGGCGCCAAAGCGCTCCTTCAGCTTCGGGTCCCGCTGGGCGGCCGGTCGCGCCGGTAAAAAGGGCACAATCACCAGCCGCCGGTAAAAGGCGGCGCTGCGATCGCCGAGATTTTTGGGGATCGCGTTGCAGGAAAAGACCAGCCGGGCGGTGGCGACAAAGGCAAAGGGATCGCGATTCTTGCGCTCCGCCGTGATCCGGTCCTCCCCGGTAATACTCTTAAACAAACCATTGTCCTCAATGTTTTTCGACGGCAGATCGGCAAAAATATTGGCCAGCTTGCCGACCAGCTCGGCGGTTTTAAAGCGGTCATCGAGACTCTGCCAGGGCACGTTGGAGACATTGCTCCGGCCCAGCAGCAGATCCTGGGCCACCCACAGCAGCGTCGATTTCCCGGCGCCGCCTTCGCCGACCAGCACAAAGGCCTTCTGGGCACAGGTTTCGGGAATCAGCAGATAACCGAACAGCTCCTGTACCAGCCGCTGGGTGGCCGGGTCCAGGCACTGTTCGAGAAACGCCATAAACCGCGGGGCCGTCGCGTCGGGATCATACTGGGTGCCGATCTGGATCGTCGACAGATAGCCGGGATCGTGGGGGCCAAGGGCCCCGGTCCGTAAATCGTAGAGGCCGTTTTGCAGATTGAGCCGGTGGCAACAGGCATTGAGCTTATCCAGCGACCGCGAAATCAGCAGCGTCAACTGCCCCAGGATATCCTTGATCTGCGCCATGGTGACGTGATCGACCCGGAGCTGCTTGCGGATCAGCCGCTTGACGTGGTTTTCATCGACCATCGTGTAGACCCCGGCGATAAACTGATAATAGGCTTCCCCGGCATAGATCAACTGCTTGTCGCGGCTCAGATAATCAGCCAGGACCCCGGGTTTTAGCCGCAGCCCGCGGGGATGTTGTTGATACCAGGGTGGCAGCGGCGGCCGCCCGAGACTCTGGGGGCATTTGGCCGGACAGCTGCCCAGCCGGGAGCAGGCAAAGCCCCAGTCGCGGATCGTCTGACAGTTGATCGGCCCGGTGCCGGATTTCCCGGCCTGGGCGATTTTGGCGGCGGTGGCGGCCGGATCATAGCGGGGATCCGCTTGCGAAAGCTGGTGGATCGCCGCCTCCCCACCCCGGGTGCCGGCCAGATTGGTGATCATCGCATACCACAGCGGTTCCCGCAGATTGACGGCGTGGTCGCGGCAGTAACCGATAAACTCGCAGTTTTTCAGAATCAGCTGACTGTCCCGCTCCGCCAGATCGGTCCCGGCCGGCACGGGCGAGGTCACCGCGGCTCCCGTGCCGGTCCCTGCCGCGGGATGCAGCACCGCCAGCGTCAACCCCAGCTCGGCCTGGGTATAGCGCCGCT
>JAQVCU010000100.1 GCA_028689635.1 Oscillospiraceae bacterium | reverse complement strand
CCGCCGCCAGCAAAAGGCAGAGGGCGCTTAAAAAGATTCGGTTTTTTAGAAATTTCAAATGAAATGTGACCTCCCTTCCTGAATCATTTGCAAAGCCTACCGCTCTGGCTGGGGCGTATATTCCTCCGGCTCGGACTGATCCATGGCCTGATTTTTGGCTTGGGTAAGCCGCTCCAGCACGGACAGCCGTTCCTCGGGCAGAGAATCCGGCGCAAGCTCCCGCAAATCCTCATAACTCTGGCCGTCCGTCAGGTCAAAACGCGGCCTTTCGTTGTTAATCAGGCCGTCGATCTGATTGTAATTGCCCTCCAGCGCCATTTCCGCGTTTTTTAAGGGGTTGGAGCATGAGGGATTCCCGGTAACTTTCTTTCCTGCGCGTCCGCTCATTTTTTGCCTCCTTTTTCAAATTCCAGTTTGAAATTGACGTACTTGCCCGTGTCCTCCAGCACCACCGTGGCGCGATAGGTCTTTCCGGTCTTTGGGCTGTACAGCCCGGACAGGGAAACGCGCCCCTTTTCCAGCAATGCGGCGGCGATTTCCTTTGTGAGTTCTTTTTTCGCGGCTACGAAAAACCGGCTGTCCCGCCAGAGGGCAAAGCCGCAGTCTCGGTTTCCGCAATAGAAGCTTTTCTTTCCCTCCCGTACCGCAGCACCGCAGCGGGGGCAAATGCCAACGGGTTCGCCGTGACCTCCCACCGGAGGGGGAAACAGCTTTGCAAACGCCGGATTGGGTGCGGCATTGTCCTTGACCAGCCCGGCCGTCAGGGCCGTGATCTCACTGATAAATTCCGTGTCGGAGAGCCCGCCGCGCTCCACCAGCTTCAGCCGATGTTCCCATTCGGCGGTGAGTGCCGGGGATTTTAAGATCTCCGGCAGGACGGTAATCAGGTTGACGCCCTTGGTTGCAGGCAGGAGCTGCTTGTTTTTTCGTTCCGCAAGGCCGGTTTTCACCAGCTTTTCTAAAATCCCGGCGCGGGTGGCGGGTGTTCCTAAGCCCTTGCGCTCGGCATCTTCGGGCATATCCTCGGAACCGGCTGTTTCCATGGCCTTTAAAAGAGTATCCTCGGTATAGTGCTTGGGCGGTGCGGTAAAACCTTCCTTTACCGTTGCCCGGACAGTCTCAAAGCACTGCCCCTCGGACAGCTCCGGCAGAGCAGCCGGTTCGCCCTTTTCCTCCGCTTTATTTTTCAGCGCAGAACGGTATGCGGCCTCGATGGCTTTCCAGCCGCCGTGAAGAACGGTTTTTCCCTTTGCTTCAAAGGAATGCCCCTCACAGTCTACCGTGACCACGGTTTCCGCATAGCGGTGACGCTCCGCCACGGCGCAGAGCAGCCGGACGGAAACCAGAAAGAGAATGTCCCGTTCCCCGGAGGGCAGAGCCGCAAGGTCGGCGTTTCGGATTTCCATGGTGGGAAGAATGGCGTGGTGGTCGCTTACCCTGCTGTTATCTGTGACCAGCCCTGCGTCGCAGGTGATCCCGACTTTTCCGCGAATTCCCGGCACCACAAGCGCCGCCTGATTCACCAGAACCGGAAGCCCCTGCGCCATATCCTCCGTCAGGTAACGGCTGTCGGTGCGGGGGTAGGTTGCCAGCTTCTTTTCATACAGGCTCTGTAAATAGTCCAGGGTCTGCTGGGCGGTAAAGCCGAACAGCCGGTTTGCCTCCCGCTGGAGGGTGGTAAGGTCGTAGAGCTTTGGCGGGGCGGTTTCTTTTTCCTGCCGCTGCACCGATGTCACCCCAGCAGACTTGCCGTCGCAGGCGGAGCGGATTCTGTCGGCCTCCGAACGGTTCTGCTGTCTTTGACCGGAAACCGTAAAAGTGCCGCAATCCAGCTCCGGCGTGTAAAAGGGAGTTTTCACAAAGGCGGCAATTTCCCTTTCGCGCTGTACCAAAAGAGCCAGCGTAGGCGTCATGACGCGCCCGACATTCAGTGTCTGCCGGTACAGCACCGAAAACAGTCTTGTGGCATTGATGCCCACCAGCCAGTCTGCCTTGGAGCGGCACAGGGCGGCCTGATGCAGTCCGTCGTATTCGCCGCCCGGTTTCAGCTCATCAAAGCCTCTGCGGATTGCCGCGTCCTCCATGGAGGAAATCCAGAGCCGTTGCATGGGCTTGGTACAGCCCGCCAGCTGATAGACGGTGCGGAAAATCAATTCTCCTTCGCGCCCGGCGTCGCAGGCATTGACGACCTCCGTCACGTCCTCCCGGCACAGCAGGCCGTGCAGTACGTCAAACTGCTTTCGTTTGTCCTTTCCCACAGTAAACTGCCACTGCTCCGGTAAAATGGGCAAGTCCTGATAGCGCCATTTATCATATTTGGCATCATAGGCATCGGGTCTGGCAAACTCCGCAAGATGTCCGGCACACCAGGACACCAGATAACCGCCGCCCTCTAAATATCCGTTATGACGTTCTGTCGCGCCGAGGACGGCCGCAATGGCCTGCCCGACACTGCTTTTTTCTGCGATAATCAGTTTCAAGAATGATTCCCTCCGTTTCTTTGTATAGCAAAAGCGCCGGCGGTCTGCTTCTTGTGCAGATCACCGGCGCTTTTGCGGTTCGTATTCAGTTGGTTTCAGGTTCAGTCGGCACAGAACGGGGATCGGCGCAGCCGGTCGGTTTCTGTGCCAGCTTCGGGGAAAGATAATGGGTCGCGTAGCCTTTCTCAATGGCTTCGTCGCCGGACTTTGAAAAACGCAGCCGGACGGAGGGCTTTTGCCCCTTGTGCCCCCAGCGCTTATAGAATGTCCAGGATTCCTTTAAGTCGTTTTTCCGGGCATAGGCGCGGATTTCCTTCATAATATAGGAGAGCTTATGGAGATTGGCACTGCATACCCGTTCCAGATAATCTACCTTGCCGAAACGCCAGCGTTCATAGTCTCCGGCAGAAAGGACGCCCACGTCCATCAGCACCTGAACCGGCGTTGCCACGCCGTCCTTTTGCAGCTGCCGGTACATGGACGAATGCACCCTGACGGGTATTTCCTGTTGGTTCATATTGGTCACCCTTTCCATCATGGACAGTATAACATGGGCGTTATAATACTTCCAGCCGGAAGAACCGGTTACAGTTCTTCTTCCTCTTCCAGAAGTCCGTCCGGGTCAGTAAATTCATCGTCCGGCGATACAGAATCATCCTGGGTATCCTCAGTATAGGGAGCCTCCGGCTCAAGGTCATATTCTTCTTCGTCCTCTTCCTCGTATTCGGGTTCCTCTGTGTCCACCGCCTGATGCTTCGGCTTATATATCTTAAAATAGTAGCCTGCACCACCGGCAATTACCGCAG
>JAQVCU010000099.1 GCA_028689635.1 Oscillospiraceae bacterium | reverse complement strand
AAGAGAATTGTATACGCGGTGGGCATGCGGAATTTGGATTTGCCCAAAGGATCCCCTCCTTACTTTCCGATGGTGGCCACCATCACGGCCTTGATGGTGTGCATCCGGTTTTCCGCCTCGTCAAAAACCACGCTGTGGCGGCTGCGGAAGACCTCATCGGTGACCTCCCGGATATCCACGCCCTTTTCCTGCCACTCCTTGGCAAGCTTCGTCTCAAAATCGTGGAAGGAGGGCAGGCAGTGGAGATACAGCACGTCCGGGTTACCGGTGGCCTTCAGCGTTTCCTCCGTCACCCGGAAGGGAGAAAGCAGCTTAGCCCGGTCCGGGATCAGCGCCTCCTCGCCCATGGAGGCCCAGATGTCGCCGTAGATCACGTCGGCGCCCTTCAGGTCCTCCGCGTTGTCGGTGATTTCGATCAGTCCGCCGTTTTCCCGGGCGGTGGCAAAGACCCGCTTGATGAGATCCTGGTCCATCTCACGGGCCAGGCTCTCAGGGCCCATGGCCACAAAGTGCATGCCCATCTTTGCCGCGCCGATCATCCAGGCGTAGCACATGTTGTTGCGCACGTCGCCGGGGAACACCACCTTCACCTTGTTCAACGGCTTGTTGCAATGCTCTTCAATGGTCAGCATGTCCGCCAGAATCTGGGTGGGATGGTCGGCGTCGGTAAGGCCGTTCCACACGGGAACGCCGGAGTATTTTGCCAGGTCCTCCACGGCGGTCTGGTCATAGCCGCGATACTCAATGCCGTCAAAGAACCGGCCCAGTACCTTGGCGGTGTCCTCCAGGGATTCCTTCTTGCCCATCTGGGAACTGGCGGCATCCAGATAGGTGACATGGGCGCCCTCCTGGGTGGCGGCCACCTCAAAAGAGCAGCGGGTGCGGGTGGAGGTCTTTTCAAACAGCAGCACGATGTGCTTGCCCTTCATGGTGGGCTCGCAGACGCCGCCGCGGCGCTTGGCCTTCAAATCCCGGGCAAGGTCCAGCATATAGCGAATTTCCAAGGGGGTAAAGTCTTCCAGGGTCAGAAAGCTCCGACCCTTTAAATTAACAGCCATCGTTGTTCTCCTTCGCATTTCAATCATTTTTTCCGCAGCAGGTATGCGGCAAGTCATCCCGATCCGTTCAGGGCAGACGCACCGGTCCACACTCTGGCGGGGAGATCAAAAGGGGGCAGTGTCTCCTCTTTTAAATTGGGTCTTCTCGAATCAGCGGCATGCTCATGCACCGGGGTCCGCCCCGGCCTCTGGACAGCTCTGCGCTTGGGATCACGTGGATGCGGATGCCCGCCTCCTCCAGCGAGCGGTTGGTCACATAGTTTCGGGAGTACACCACCACCTCACCGGGGCCGATGGCCAGGGTGTTGGACCCGTCGCTCCACTGCTCCCGGGCGGCGTCGATCTCACTGCCCTCGCCACAGGGGATCAGGGTCACCTTCTCAAGGCCCAAATGCTCTTTCAGAATGTCCTCCAGGCGGCCATCCTCCTGGCGAATCTTGATCTTGCCGCTTTCATCCGGTTCCATGACAAAAACCGTAATCTGCTGCAAAATATTGGGGTGGACGGTAAACTTGTCCCGGTCCACCATGGTGAACACGGTATCCAGATGCATGAAGGACCGGGTCTTGGGGATGTTAAAGGCCAGCACTTTTTGGAAGGAGGTCTGGGGATAGGTGAGGATGGTTTCCGCCAATTGGTCGATGGAGTCCTCCTGGGTCCGCTGGGAGATGCCCACTGCCAGCACCTGGGGGGAAAGGATCAGAATATCGCCGCCCTCCAGAGAGCTGCGCTCTCCCCGGTCATACCAGCGGGGGGCGTTTTTGTATTCCGGGTGATGCTCAAAGATGAACTTGCCAAAGAGGGTCTCCCGGTTGCGGGTGACGGTGTGCATCCTGTGAAGGGACACGCCGGTGCCGATGGTGGCAAAGGGGTCCCGGGTGAAATAGAGGTTGGGCAGCGGATCCACGGCGAAGGGATAGCCGTCCTCCGCGGCGGAGAGGTAATCCCCCAGCTTGGCGCTGCCCTGGTGCAGCTGGCTTTTGCGGACGCCCGCCATCATGGAGGCCACCATCTCCCGCTCCGGCAGGGCGGCGAAGTAGTTTTCCAGGCTCTCTTTCATGCGCTGGTCCTGCACATCGCTCTCGTTTAAAAATTGAGAGATCAGTTCCTTGCGCACCTCGCCGTCTGTCAGGGACTGGACCACCAGGTCCGCCAGGTACACCACCTCCACCCCCTGGTTACGCAGGCAGTCGGCAAAGGCGTCGTGCTCCCGCTGGGCTTCCTTCAGGTAGGGAATGTCGTCAAACAGCAGCCGTTCCAGATATTCCGGCATCAGATTCTCCAGCTCGCCGCCGGGGCGGTGCAGCAGAACCTTTTTCAGCCGACCGATCTCGGAGGTATTGTGAATTCCGGTTTCCAAAAAGCTCACTCCTTTATGGGTTTCAAGGTTTTGCGCGGTCTTTCTGGATTAGGGTTTCTGGATTTCGCGTTTTCATGCACCCTTTTTTCCGTTCCGGTAAAATTTTTGCCGCGTCCTGTTTTTTGGGGCAAAAAAAGGACAGGCCCAATTGGGTCTGTCCTTTTCCTTTACAGGGATTCATTTCATGACTGCAAAGCTATCCGCCATGGCGGATAGGCGCACGCCAAAGCCCTCTGCGGCTGCCTCTGGATACTCCAAAGTCACGGTGTATCCTTCCTCATTCCGCTGGTACAGGTAAAGCTGTTTGTACCCACGGTCATGGGCATCGTAGCCGAGATAGCTTCCGTCCTCCTGCAGCTGCCAGGTATAGTCGTCCTCGTCCCGCTGAAAATAGGCCGCCATTTCCTCCGTGGTGGCCTTTGGCCAGCAGCGGACAGTAAGCTGCACATCGTCATCGGCTGTCGACTCCCAGCTTTCCTCCAAGTCCTCTGCGTCCCGGTCCAGGCGCCATCCCTCATCCGGGATGTAAAGGGAATACCCCTGTCCGATATACAGCGTGGCAGGCGCCTCCTCCTGCTGCCCTTCCAGGGAAAATGTCAGGACCGTAGTCTCCTCCCGCCCCAACTCCTGGGCAGTGGGGTTGCGGTCGCCCTGGGATGTGTCGGTATTGGCGGGGGTAAACGTTCCCTCCTGCTGGGGGGGCGAATTTGCAGCGGCATCGTTGGACGGCGAAGTCTGGGACGGACCGCCGCAGGCGCTCATCATCAGCGCCAGGGACAAAATCGTCCCGACAAGGGTTCCTCGTTTCATGGGAATTCCTCCTTTGCAATCGCTCGGGCCGTAACCGCCCGTCTTTTAACTTTGGGTCTTGTGCTGTCAGTTAGGTTTCCAAAATTTCAAGTTTTT
>JAQVCU010000098.1 GCA_028689635.1 Oscillospiraceae bacterium | reverse complement strand
ACGGATTTTTGATCTGCGCTCGTTTTCTTCGGGACTGCGATTTCTTCTGGCCATATTAAAAACCTCCGATGTGGTGCTTCTATTCTACACCACATCGAAGGTTTACACAAAACTTGGGATTGCCTCCCCGGTCAAAAACATAGTCGTATTGCTCGCGCTTACGCGGCTTCGCACTACTTCTTGTTTTTCCTGCCCGAACCGTTGCTGTATCCGCCACTGGCGGCGCGAAGGCACGGGCCGCGCTATTGACGCGATTTTGTCCCGCTGTTGCTTGACAAAATCGCTGTCACCCCCTTAGAAGTAGGCGAACGATGACATTCGCCCGTCCGCCGGATGCGAAGTGCGCGGCATCACTGTTGCCGCGAAAGATAGATAAGAAACGCCCGCCTTGATACGGAGAGTATCAGGGCGGGCGTTTTGGTTTTTATGCCGGAAGATCCAGCCCTCCGCAGCATTTTTTATATTGCCGGACTCCAAAACAGCGAGAAACGGCTGCAAAGCAAAGGGAAAAGGCGCCAGGGAGCAAAGCCTACAGGCTTGCCGCCTAGGCCGCCGGGCTGGTGCAGGAGCATATCAACGCGGCTTCGTGTCGGTTCTGTTGTGAACGCAAAAAATATCCGAATCACATTAAAGGGGCTGGGGTATCTGCAAGAAAATTCGATCATGCAGAAAACATATAGGGCCGCAAAGGGCCTGTCTGATTTAATATCGTAACCAGTTTTCTATGTACAAATTCAATAACTAAGCGCGGTGCTTCGGTACCGTCCTTTTGTTATACCATTTCGCCGGGTACCGGGCGCAACGGGTACACCCGCACGAGGGCCGCAACCTCGAAAAGAAATACCGTGCCAGGCAGGAAGTCGCTTCCCACTTTGATGAAGCCTTGCAGGCATCCAAAGTATACAGATCCGGGATAGACGATGGGGGAAGCACGGAAACCTGGCCAACAATGGGATCGAATACCGCACATTGACCGTAGAAACCCCGGTTTTTGACCAGAATGGGAAACTGACTGGATCCCAGAGCTATGACGTGCGCCTTACGGTGTTAGACGGAGAAAATGGAAAAATCGGATACGATATTTCCAGAATTATCCCAAGGGAAAAGGACTCCCATTCAGTCCTTACTCGTCTGAATAAATCAGGCGGCAAATTCGATAGGGAATCCTTTGGACGTGTTGTAGCACAGCAACCGGAGTATGTCAACCCATTACAGCAAAAAAACAATATCCCCCAGTTTTTGCCAATGACGGACGCGGGCAGAGCAATGGAAACTGGAAAGCGGCTTGGGGTAACGGTACGGGTGGAAGCGCTGCCCCAGGGAATAGAAGGAATGCACCGCGGGGGAGAGCTGATCCTGAATAAAAACGGGAAAAACCCAATGGCGCAGACATTGGCCCATGAGTTGACCCACCACTTGGAACAAAGCGGGGTCTACCGGGATTTGAGGGCGTACATTGAGCAAAACTACGCGGGGATGTACGGAACCAGCTTTGCAGAAGCGGCAGAGGCAAGAAAGGCGCTATACCGGAAAAACATGATAGAACTTGATGACGAATCCGCCGGCCGCGAGGTGGTGGCGCAGGTGGCGGCGGAGAAGCTGTACACGGACTTTGAGGCCATCAAAGGGCTGTGCAACCGGAATGAGAGCCTGGGGCAGAGAATATTGCAGCATATCCAGGATCTGATCGTAAAGTTGAAGGGGGCTACAGAGGAAAAGATACTGGTACGTTCCAGACAACTGTACGAAAAGGCCATGCGGGAAGTGCAGAAGCAAGGGACCACCGGGCAGGAAAGCAGCGTGGGCTATAGCGTAGAAACGGTGCAGACCGATTCTACCGCCGCGCGGGAAAATGAAAAGACTGGTGATAGCCCAAAAGAACAGGGTAAAACGGCAAGCAAGGCGGATCTGTATCAAAAGAAATTGGAAGAGAAACGGCTGCAAAGCAAGAGGAAAGGCGCCAGGGGGCAAAGCCTGCCCCCTATTCTGTTTTATCCACGCAGAATTCCCTTGGGGAAAGGTGGTAATAGCCCCGAAAGGCCTTGAAAAAATTGCTGTTGTTGCTGTACCCCAGCAGGGCGGAAATCTCGCTGATGGGGAGCTTTGTGCCCCGAAGCAGGGCCGCCGCCCGCTCCATGCGCTGTTCCAGCACCAGGGCCGAAAAGCTTTTGCCGATCTCTTTGCTGAGCAGGGTGGAAACGTAGTTGGGGTGGTAGGAAAAATGGGCGGCTACCTCCCCCAGGGTAACGCTGTCAAAATGCTCCCCGATATAAGCGACGATCCGCTCGGCGGGTGCGGCTGTTTCCGCAGTGGGGTTAGACCTTGTGTACTGCCGGGCCACCTGCATCATCAGGGCAAGGGCCAGGGATTTTAGCACATCCTGGGTGTTCTTCTGAGGGCTGGCATATTCCACGATCATCAGTTCCAGCAGGCGGCGGACGGAGAACGCGTCGTCGAACTTGAGGTGGATGTATTCGTCCGAATATTCGTTGATCTGCGGGTTCAGGAAGAAGTGAAACAGCTTTGAGTTGGCGGAGAGCACGTGAAAAAAGGTTTTGAAGAAAGCCTGGGTCTGGATCAGCACGCCTACAATGACGATCTCCTCTTCGTTTTGCGCGTCGATGGCGTACCCGGCGTAGGGCTGGCCAATGTAACATTCGCCCGATTGAACGGTGATGCGATTGTCAAACCGAGAGCTCAGCGCGCCGTAATCCCCCTCATAAGCAAAATTGAAGAAGAAAAAATCCTGCCGGTGGAAGAGCTCGTGCAGGCGCCGCCCTTTGTAGACGCAGATCATGATCTCCTCCGAGGGATCTCCCGGCCAAAGCTGCGTTTTTTCCCGTCTGCTGCCGGGGGGCAGCGCAAGATACTGCCAGCGGATGGCGTCAAAATCTTTCGCCAGCTTTTCGATGGAGGAAAACAGGCATTCATTCCCCATGGCCGGGCCCCTCTTCGGCCAGCGTCCATCCGCAGTCGCCATGATAGATCATCTGCTTTGTCATGCCGCCGTCGACGCAGATGTTTTCTCCCGTGATGAAACCCGCTTTTTCAGAGCAGAGAAACAGGACCAAATGGGAGATATCCAGCGGGTTGCCCACGCGGTGGACGGGCTGCTGCAGGGCGTCCGGCCCGGTGTATTCGGTAAAAGCGGTATCGATCCAGCCGGGAGAGACGGCGTTGACCCGCACCCGCCCGGCCAGGCTGACCGCCAGCGCATGGGTCAGCGCCGAGACGCCGCCTTTGGCCGCAGTGTAGCTTTCGGTCTGCGGCTGGCTCATGCGGTCCCGGGAGGAGGAGAGCAAATATATAGCTGGTAGCCTGGTATACTTTTTGCTCGAATACATTTTGGATGATGAAAA
>JAQVCU010000097.1 GCA_028689635.1 Oscillospiraceae bacterium | reverse complement strand
GCTCCTGCGGCCCCGCTACCTGCGGCTGCCGCTCATCCGGAATCTTGCCATGCCTGCCGTTTTTTTCTTTTTGACCAGACTGCTCCCGCTGGATCCGACTCTCTCCAATATCGTGGTTATCTATGCCGCGCTCCCCGTGGCGTCGCTGCTCGCGGCCTTTACCATCCGGTATGATCCCGACTCCCAGTTTGAGAGCGCGGGCAGCGTACTGATCTCCACCCTGCTCTCCGCCGTTACCATTCCATTGTGGGTACATATCCTGTCCGTATGATGCGCGGCAAAAGAAAGGAAGGCGCGGCACATTTTGTGCCGCGCCTTTGTCCGGTTACTTCACCGGAACTTCCAGCGGAGTGTCCAACTGCGTCGTGCGGGTGGCGGACAGTCCCACCTGGACCGTACGATAGGGGTAATCCTCCAAAATAACGCGCTCGGTAAACCGTCCCGAGTTATTTTCCATGCTCATGGAGGATCTTTCTTCATAGGAACGCTCCTCCCCGGCTTCGTCCAGATAATCCCAGCGCAGCAGCTGGTAATAGCCTCCCTCCTTCAGGAAGGGAGCGGAAAATACAAGCCTGTACCGGTTTTCACTCAGACGTTCCACGTCCTCCAGGCGCAGCCAATCCGGCAGCGGACCGGCTGTACCGGCTTTCAGGTCCACCTCAGTATACTCCATGTCCTTATCCAGCCATGTCGCTCCGGTGATATGGACGGTGAGATGTTTCGCATCGCCGAAATAGCTGCTTTCCAGGCGGTGGCCCGCCATGAAGTAAGAATCCGTGCTGCCGGTGGCCGTAATGCCGCTGCCGATCTTTTCGTACCGGTTCCCCCGCTCATCCTCCAGGTAGAAATCCAGCGACTTGAGCCAGGCCGTATTGTCCACGTCATCGCCCAGATTGAGCCGGATATGGGTGGGATAGATCTCCACATCCTTAGCCAGAATCCGCTGACCGTCCAGTGAGATCCACCGATTCAGCGTTACAATTTCGCCGGTGTCGGTATACGCGGGATCAAAACGGAGATCAAAGGTAAGGGTGGCCACAGGGTCCGGCTCAGCATACTCCGGCCGGCTGCCGTCATCGCGCTCGGGAGCCGCCTGTGTGGAAGTTTCCTCCTCCAGAGGAATGAGGCGGCAGGTCAGCCGCAGGCGTTCCGGAACATCGCCTTCTGCAAAGTCAATGATAAACCTGCAAAGGCTTCCGTTTTCAGTGGGACTTCCGGAGGTGATGGAATACCCCTCGAGTGCTCCGCCTTCCGCATCGAAAAGGTCCGGGATCACCGAAAAGCGGGAATAATCGCCGCTCTCTGTGGTGTAAAATATATGGACCTGTTTATTATCCACGATAACATATTCCACCGTCATGGCAACGCCGTTTTGAGCCTGTGTGAGGTCCATGACCTGCACATAATCGTTTTCCACGGCGGCCTTTAGGCTGGGTGAGAAGGCCACGGCCGCGGCAAGCTCCTTTAAAACCGGAATTCTTCCGCAGGCCAGGGCGAACGGCGTGGACAGGTTCACCAGCAGCATAAAGGCGGCAAGTACCCCGGCGATACTCGCCGCCGGTACCTCGAACAGCCGCTGCACGCGGTGTCTGCGGGCCCGCGCCCTGGCGCGCTGCACCATATCTTCCAGTTCGGGAGGGACACGCTCCAGATCCCGCCTGAGTTTTTGATATTCTTCCATACGGTCCATGGCCGCACCTCCTTAAGTAAGTTCCAGCCTTAGCAAAGCCAGCGCCCTTCGCTGCCGGGTGGAAATCGTGCCTCTGGGTACCCCGAGACTCTCCGCCGTTTCCTCCAGGGTCAGTTCCATAAAGTATCTCAGAACAATGACCGCGCGCAGTTCGCGGGGCAGCCGCGCCATCGCCTCCCGCAGGGGAAGCGAATCAAACACCTCGACAGCCGTCTCCGGAAGCTCTTCCATAGCGCATTCCCTTTTCCGGCGGCGCAGAGCGCTGTTGCAGACATTGATGAGAATTCGGGTCATCCATGTATTGAAAAATTCCGGACTGCGCAGCTTGCGATAGGCAAGAAAGCCTTTATAGACCGTCTCATCCACCGCGTCTAGCGCCAAGGAATCACTGCCCAGATAGAGCATCGCTGTCCGGTAAAGCTGTCCTTTGAGGCACTGCACCCGCTGTGTGTATTCCTGTTCGGTCAAAGCCACACCCTCCGTTTCAACCATTAGACGCTTTTATGCAGCATTTTGATTGCTCCGTTGAAATTTTTATTTTCTTATTATATAATAAAAAACACATTTCAGGGTGGGAGGTTTGCCCCCGCCCGATTGCAATTTTATATGCATCCGGAGGTCTATTTGAAAGAACTGGAACAGCTTCCCATACCGCTTCTGCTATGGTACCGCGAAAATGCCCGCGTACTGCCGTGGCGATCCCTGCCCACGCCGTACCGGGTATGGATATCCGAAATCATGCTCCAGCAGACCCGCGTGGCGGCTGTGCTGGATTATTTCACCCGTTTTATGGACGAGCTGCCCACGGTGGAGGACCTGGCCGCTGCCGATGAGGAAAAGCTATTGAAGCTGTGGCAGGGCCTGGGATATTATAACCGCGCACGCAACCTGCAGAAAGCCGCCCGGCAGGTGCTTTCGGAGTTCGGCGGCGTATTCCCCGACACCTACGAAAAAATCCGAAGGCTCTGCGGCGTGGGGGATTATACGGCGGGCGCCATTGCGTCCATCGCGTTCGGTATCCCGGTTCCCGCGGTGGACGGCAACGTACTGCGGGTGGTGTCCCGCATCACCGGAGACAGTTCCGATATCACCTCCCCCGCCAGGAAGGAAGAGGTCGCGGCCACGCTGGTTAAGATCATGCCGGCACGGGACCCGGGGGATTTCAATCAGGCGCTTATGGAACTGGGGGCCACCGTCTGCCTGCCCAACGGCGCGCCTGACTGCGCTCGGTGCCCGGCTTCCGGCTTCTGCGCGGCATATCTGACCGGACGGACGGGAGAGCTCCCCGTAAAGGCGCCCAAGAAGGCGCGGAAAAAGGAAACGCGCACCGTCTTTCTGATCTTTCACGGAAAAAAGGCGGCGCTCCGCCGCCGCCCGGAAAAAGGGCTTTTGGCCGGACTGTGGGAATTCCCCAACGAGCCGGCGGGTAAACCGGAGCAGATTCTGGAAGCCTGGGGGATTACGCCGCTTTTCATGGAGCACGGCGGAACCGGAAAACACATCTTTACGCATATCGAATGGCATATGGACGCTGTCGTGGTTGAAACGGCAGCCGACACCCTTCCTCCGGGCTGGGTGTGGGCGGACAGAGCCGCGCTTCATTCCCGTTATGCCGTTCCAAACGCATTTCACAGCTTTGAGCATATCGTAGGCGAAAGACTCTGAAGGGGGCC
>JAQVCU010000096.1 GCA_028689635.1 Oscillospiraceae bacterium | reverse complement strand
AGAGGGGCATTTTCAGCGCCGCCGTCAGCAGCACCGCCGTCAACAGCAGACAAATTGCCACCGCCGCAAAGGGGTACCAGTTAAAAAAACGCCGCAGATGATATCGCTCCCGCCTTTCCTGCTCCTCCTCAGAGGGGTGGACAAGCCGGGGCGGACGCCGCTCCATCACGAACAGTGTCTGATCCTTGGGCTCCCGCTCCCCATCCACCCAGGAAAGAAGCTTTTGCCGCCAGGTTCCTTTTTCCGGAGCACTACTCATCCTTCGTTCCTTTCAATGCGTGGATTTTTTTCAACGTCAGGAAGAACAAAATGCTGGTGATGCCTGCGCCCACCGCGGCCTCCGTAATGGCCAGGTCTGGGGTTTGCAGCAAGCTCCACAGCACCGCCATCAACAGAGAGAACGCCATGTATACAATTACAGTGGACAGCAGCCGCCTGCACAGCGGCGCGGTCACCGCGCAGAGGATGATGCCCGCCAGCAGTAAATACTCCAGTACAATCATCGCTCCTCCACCTCGCATTCCTTTTTGATGTTGGAGATTGTCACAACCTCCATCTCCGCAATCAGGTGGCTGGCCACAGGACTTGTCAGCCATAAAAACAAAAACACCAGCGTGGTCTTAGCCGCGGACAGCGACCACCCGTGGAGCAAAATCAATCCCATCAGCACGCAGAAAATACCCAGGGCATCTCCCACGGCGGCGGCGTGCATTCGGTTGAGGGCATAGTCAAAGCGATACAGCCCCAGCACAGCGGAGAAAAACACAAACACGCCAAACACCAGCAGCGCCAATCCCAGCACCGTCACAATATTATGCGCCATGGGCATTTTCCCCCGTCTTCTTTCCGCATTCCCGCTCCGCGTGGCGCAGCCGCCTGGTCACCACCAGCCGGGAGATTACCACCACCGTCAAAAAGCTCAACAGCGCGTATACCAGCGCCACATCCACCAAAAAATCCTCTCCCATCCCAACGGACAAAACCGCCATCTCAGCTACCACCATGGTATTGATCACATTCACCGCAATGATGCGGTCCGTGAACCGGGGGCCCAGAACTGCCCGCACCAGCGTGGCCAGAATCAGCACCGCCAAAATCAGCGCGGACGCGGTCAGCAGCAGATCCTTTACCTGTTCCATCCTCACGCCTCCAACCGTTCCAGCTCCTGCTGAAAGCGGCTCTTCTCAATATTCTCCGCCAGGGACGCATCCAGTGCGTGTACGCACACCCGCCCCTCCCGCGTCTCCACGGTAATCGTCCCTGCCGTCAGCGTAATAGAGTCTGCCAGCGTGGCCCTGGCCCTGTCTGAGTGAAGCGTTGTATCAAACCAGATGAGCTTGGGCTCCATATCCCGTCCACGGGTGTAGATGAGCTTCATCACCACAAATCCGGCCTTGAGCATCTCCACCAGCAAATTGCCCAGATACCGGATCACAGCCCGCAGCTGCCCAAATCCCCGGCGGTTCCACCGCCAGCGATATCCCATCACCCGCCTGCAAAACCCGCACATCAGCGCGGATACCGCCGCGCCCCACAGGCAGACGGCAAGGGTCACCTTCCCGGCCATCAGCAGCCACAGTAAAAAGAATAGGATGAACATCCGCCCGCCTCCTTGTTAATTTCTTAAAAAGTAGAGTGCCCTTTCCGTTGGGTGATATTGCCGCTCTGCGCCGCATCGTTAAAAAAAGGACAAACCTGGTTTTATTTTACGGGAACCCTGCCACGCTGTCAACCGTTGAGAGCATCAACAGGCGGTCCCACCGTCAAAAAAACTCACCAAAATCTCACCGTTTCTTTTGTGGAATTTATCAGTTGCTTTCCGGCCGCGCAGTTTCCTGTCGCTGCTGCACATATGCCTGCACATATTCCATGAAGCGCCGGGTCACCGGCGAAACCGTCTTTAACTGTGGCACGCCCATGCCGATCATTCGGTATTGGGGCGGGTCTAAGGGCAGGGCCACCGCGTTGTTGTGATAGTTGCGCAGCAGCAAATCCGCCATGATGGAGACCCCCAGTCCCTTCTCCACCATGGAGATAATGGCGTAATCCCCGCAGGATGAAAAGCGAATATAAGGATACTGATCCAGCTGATCCAGAATATGGTGCACCTCGTAGTCATATCCGTCCATTGGCATAATAAACTGCTCGTTCATAATGGCATCCAGTGCCACCGCCGTCTCGTTTGCCAGCGGATGCTCCGGCGGCAGCAATACCAGCAACTGGTCCTCACACAGGGGAATCCAGTCAAAGGACCGCTTCTCCCCACCGGTGTAAAGGCACAAATCCGCCTCCCGGTTGTCCATCATCGCTTCAATGGTGTTGGCGCCGCCCTCCACGATCTGGACCTCCACATGGGGATAATCCTTCTGAAAATCCCGGAGAATCGTGTGCAGCCAATAAGTTGCCACGCTGGAAAAAGCCGCAATGCGAATGCGTCCGGTGTCCGCGCCCTTGATCTTAGCGATGTATTGCTCCAGCGCCTCGTTGGTGCTCAGCAGCTGGCGGATAATCGGTAGCAGCACTTCCCCCTCCGTGTTTGGCAAAATTCCCGTGGAGGTCCGCACCATCAGTGGAAAGCCCAGTTCCTCCTCCAAAGACTGCATCATATGGCTGATGCCGGACTGGGTGTAGCCCAGCTCCTCCGCCGCCTTGGAAAGACTGCCCCGCTCCACAGCCCGGACAAATGCCTCATACTTTTTAATATTCATGTTCCTTCTCCTGTCATGCCTGTCCTTCATATCGGGCAGTGCAAACCAGACATTCTTGAATATCCGTTTTTATGTTACCGTATGTTTTTTCAAAAGGCAAGAAATTTTTATCTTAACATCGTTGGTTTTCATTCCATTTTCTCTTATCTCACTTTCCTGACGGGCGCATAACCGCCCATTTCGCCGCATACAGTCCACGGAAGGGGTGATGGGCATGACAATTCATGTGGTAAAAAGCGGCGAGACTGTTGCAGGCATTGCGGAGAGCTATGGCGTAGATCCCGTCCGGCTGGCCGGGGATAACGCCGTTCCGGAAAGCGGCGCGCTGGCGGTGGGACAAACACTGGTAATCCGGTTTCCCCAGGTAGTTCACGCCGTCCGTCTGGGCGAGACTCTCTTCTCCGTTGCCTCATCGTACGGTGTCTCCATCCGGCAGTTGTGGCAGAACAATTTTTCTCTGGGCGGCGGTGTGCTGATTCGCCCCGGCGACACGCTGGTCATCTCTTATTTTCAGGACCTTCTGGGTGCGGCGTCCTTCAACGGATATGCCTACCCTCATGTGGACGATGCTCTTTTGGCTACCCAACTTCCCTATCTCACGTATTTGACTCCCTTTACATACGGCATCAGCTCCCAGGGCACGCTTTTGCCTCTGGAGGATGACGCTCTTCTCGCCGCCGCCCGCCGGCGGGATGTCCGACCGGT
>JAQVCU010000095.1 GCA_028689635.1 Oscillospiraceae bacterium | reverse complement strand
CTCTTTCATGCATTTGCCGCAGCCGACGCATTTGCTTATATCCACCTCGGCGAAAATGCCGCTGACAATACGGATGGCAGACATGGGGCACACCTTGACGCAGCACCCGCAGGCCACGCAGTCCCTCTGAATATGTCGGCCGCATTTTACACCCGGCGGCGGAAGCGTTTTACAGTTGAGGCGGAGAAATTTGACACCTGCGGCGGCAGGATTGGACAGTGCCGCCGCAGGCGCTTCATCGGCGCTTAGGTCGTTTCGGAAATGCCTTTGCGTTTCCGCATCGACACGGTGCTGATCAGCCAATACGGGGCGTGCTCCCCCACCTGTCTGCCCTGGCAGGGCAGAGTGTACATAGATGACGTATGGGGGGAGTTTGGCGGCGAGACATACGGCGCCGTGGGGAAAAGCGCGGACGGGGATTTTTATCCGCTGCTTTCGGTGGCGTTAGAACATGGGCTGTTCCACCCGAACTGCCGCCACACGGCCATGACCTATCGAAAGGGGACCACCCGCATCCCGCCCATGATGGACGCCGCAAAGGTGAGCCGGGCTGCCGCCCTGGAGCAACGCCAGCGGGCCAAAGAGCGGGAGATACGGCGGCTGAAACGCCTGGAGGCGGGAACGATGGACCCGGATACCAGAAAGAAGTACAAAGCACAGCTGCGGGCCGCCCAAAAGGACATGCGGGAATTTGTGGAGGGGCACGGAGACATCCTGCGCCGGGACTATTGGCGGGAAAAAGGGAGACTGTATAGTGGCGTGACAGAAAAAGCCGAAGCCTCCCGTGAGCTTTTTGAGGATGTGTTGGAGGAATACCTGAGCACGGCCACGCCGGGCGCCGGTTCCATCACTTACGATGAAGGGTATAATATTGGCGGCCACACCGCAGAAATAAAAACAGCACAATGGCTGCACGATAATCTCGGCGGCGACATTGTACTGTTAAACGAGAAAAATGAGGACAAAGTAAAAACTCCCGACTATATTTGGAGGGGGAAGAGCTGGGATTTGAAAAGTGTTTCTACCGAAAAGGCAGCAAATAGTGCTGTTCGGCACGGGTTGAAGCAAATACAGGAAAATCCAGGGGGGATAATACTAAACTACGCGGAAAACGGATTTTCAGAAAACAAATTAAAGGATATTTTACGCAGACGAATAGAAGCAAGCGCTACTCAAACCATAGATGTTATAGTTTTACAGCAAGGAAAATGTGTGTTTGTTTTGCGGCATAAAAAATGAGGTGCCCCCCCACCATATAGCGGAGGTTCACCTCACCTTGGATACTCCTTTCGGAGATATCTTAATTATTATATACCACAAAACAGGGGAAAAGTCAATTATAAGGGGGTGAAGCGGCTGGTGAAAAGGTACGGAAGCGGTGCAGGAAAAAGCTGAAAGGCGGTGATCCGGCTATCTCCCGGCGCGGGGTAAAGCGCACGTCCTGGGCAAGACGGTAAAAGGCTTTTTTGTTATGCCTTTTTATCGGGCTGCAGGCCCAAAAGAACAGCCCGGGCGACGTTAACCAAAACGATAAAATGGGCGAAAGGATGAACAGAATGAACAGCATTTTAAAGCTTCCGATGCAGTATTTTGCGGAGGAAAAACCGGAAGAACCAGAGAATACGGAGCAGGGGGCAGGGGATAAGGAAAAGCCCGGGGAGGGCAAGACCTTTACCCAGGAGGACGTCAACGCCATTGTGGCCAGAGAGGTCAAAAAGGCGTTGAAAAAGGCGGGGCAGCCTTCGCAGCCCGGAGCCGCCGCGCCGCCTGCATCTCAACCGGCCCATTCCACAGCGGAGGGCGCGGGAGAGCCGGCCGCGGGGGCCAACCCGGAAGTGATCGCGGCGAACCGCGCAGTGCTGGAAGTGAAGGCGCAGCTCGCAGCGATCAAAGAAGGGGTATCCCCGGCAATGGCAGAAGACGCGGTGTATCTGGCGATCCGGGAAGCGGAGAAAGCCGGGGAGGCGGACGAACAGGCGGTAGCGGACGCGCTAAAAGAAGTCCTGAAGCGGCACCCGGAATGGAAACCACAAAAAGAAGAAGATCAGAAGGGCGGGTTTCGCGTTGGCGCGGGCGCCGGCGAAAACCCGCAGAAGGACGGAAAGCCCCTGCCGAAAGGACGGGTTTTCTTTTGATGAAAGGATGATTATTTAAATGGCAAGAACCAATGCAATTAGCCTGCTTGCAGGTACCAGCACCCCCGCGACCCTGGCCGAACTCTACGGCCTGGTGATCGAGAACGTGCAGAAACGCACCCTGTCCGGCGCTTTGAAGAGTCAGCAGTATACCGGAGACCCCAGGGTGGGGTCGGTAGAGTTTAAACGGTTTGCTAACAGCGTATCCAAGGCGTACGGGACTGCCCGGGCCGCTGCTGCGGGCGACAAGGTGACCGCGCCCCCCACCACCGTGAACCTTGACCAGCATAAGGAGATCGTGGAGGAGGTGGCGAAGTTTGACCTTGACACCTTCGGCGTGGCGGGGGTCATGCAGCGCCGCGCAGATAACCATGTACTCAGCATGGAGACCGAGCTTGACCGGGCTTTCTTTGCCGCAGCCGCCGCCAGCGGCACCGCCTTTACCCCGGACAGCGGCGTGACCTCGATCCAAGCGATCCTGGAATCCATGATCCAGACCCTTGAGACCGTGAAAAACGACTATGTCGACGGGGTCGACAGGTCTTTGATGGCCAATGTGCTGACCCCTGCGAAATACGGGGAGATCAGGACTTTCCTCGACACCCAGGCCAGCCCCAACGTGGACACCGCAGGGGAGGAGTTTGGCATGTACCACGGAGTGCGGGTATACAGCAGCACCCGCCTGCCGTCGAGTGATGCCACCACGAACGGGATCATTTTGGTGAACGGATCCATTGCCCAGCCGGTGGTATCTGACCCCTATGGCAACCCGGAAAAAATCCCGCTGTCCAATGATTACGCGGTGAGCCTGTTCTACGATTACGGCACGAAAGTCCTGACTCCCGATCTGGTATACAAATGGGAGACCACGGTATGACGCAGTACCGGCACCGCCCAACCGGCGCTATTTTAACGCCGGCGGGGCCGGATCAGGAAGAGCTGTTTCGGGATAACAGCGTGTATGCCCCGATTCCCGCAGAGGAAGGCAAAACGAAGAAAAAGTCCACGGTAAAAAGGGGTGAAGCCGGTGGAGACCTACGCTGATTACGCGCAATATGCGGCAATGTTCCCGGACGCCGGGGCAGAGGAGGAGGTATCCCCGCAGCTTGAAGCGGCTTCCCGGGACATCGACGTTCTGACGTTGTTTCGGATCCCGGGCCGGGGAGGGTATCCGCGTCCACCTATTACAGCATTGTGGCGATAACACACTAAGGAGTGGTAACATGGAAGACATCGAAAAGACCGTGATCGAGACGGAAGCCAGAAGCCGCAGCAACACAAATCGGCTGGACAG
>JAQVCU010000051.1 GCA_028689635.1 Oscillospiraceae bacterium | reverse complement strand
GTCCCTTTGCATCGAAAGCGAAGCTTTCGCATAGCAGTTTCTTTTCCATATTTCTTTTCTGCCAAAAGAAATATGGCCGGGTGTGGGCCGGGCAGGCCCACGACCTAAGGATCGAAAACCGGACAGCTGCTCCTGCAGTGGCCGCTTGCCAATCGCTGCGCTCTTGGAGCGGCTGTGCGTGGGCGCTGTTCCCCAAATCGAAAACCGGACAGCTGCTCCTGCAGTGGCCGCTTGCCAATCGCTGCGCTCTTGGAGCGGCTGTGCGTGGGCGCTGTTCCCCAAATCGAAAATCGGACAGCTGCTCCTGCAGTGGCCGCTTGCCAATCGCTGCGCTCTTGGAGCGGCTGTGCGTGGGCGCTGTTCCCCAAATCGAAGATTTGGACAGCGCTCCAATAAAACAGGGTACCATAAAAGAAAAAAGCTTCTCTTTTATGATACCCGAAAGCTGTAAAGCCGTTGTGAACGATTTATAAAGACACCGTTTCCGTCTTTTCTTTTGCATAAAAAAATGTTAAAATGGACATGCTTTTTCCAGCATTATTTGCGCGCCGTTTCCGCCGCCCGGTGCTCGCTTGCCTGCAGCAGATTGAGCAGGGAGGACGAAAACAACGGATACTGTTCCGCCAAAGATTCTGTCGTAACAGCCAAAGATTCCACCTGTCCCACGGGATCCTGCCCTTCTGCCGGTTCTCCGGCGGCTGCCGCCTCGGCGTTGGCTTCGCAGATCTGCATTGCGGCATCGGCATAGGCCGAAGTCAACCGGCGCGGGATCGTAAAAAGGCTGTCCTGGTTTTTTGGGTTCGCGGAATACACCACCCGGAACATCCGATAGACCGCCAACATCAGAAAAGCCGAGACCTCGTGGACGAGGGAACGGCTTCCCGCTTTCTGCAGCAGATCAAAAAGGATATTCAGAGAGTTTGCGATGAGCTTTTTGTTGAGAACAGGCAGTACGCTGCCCTTCATGACATTTTCTTTTCCCATGGAATCCGGCTCCGGAATATCGTCCACCGTCAGAGTGGAGCCGTCCCTATCGGGAGAGCGCCCCAGCAGATAGTCACAGGATACATGATAATAATCCGCCGTCCTGACCAGGAAATCGAGTCCGCATTCTCGGATTCCCTTTTCATAATGAGACAACAACGCCTGAGAGATCCCCAGCTCGCTGGCTGCATGTTTTTGACTGATCCCTTTTTCCTTCCGCAGAAGGGTTAGGATCCTTGGAAAATCGGCGTTCATGGAACACATCCTCTGCATGATTACTCTACGCTTCGTAAATTATAGTATAAAACCGAGTGGTTTGTAAAGGCAAAAAGTAAAATTGTCGGATATTTCGCCGAAAAACGTAAAAAGGTAAGGTGATTTTCATTGATTACATACAAAATTCATTTGATCAGCCACGGAGCAACGGACGAAAAATTAAACGGATTGTATATCGGGCGCTCCGATCTCCCGCTGAGCCGGACCGGCAGAGCAGATCTTCTGCTGCTGAAAAAGGAATTTCAATACCCGGATGCGCAGAAGGTATATACCAGCCCCCTGGCCCGCTGCCGCGAAACGGCGGACCTGCTATACCCGGATCGCTGGACAGAGGCTATGGAAGAATTTACAGAATGCGATTTTGGCGATTTTGAGGGCAAAAGCTTTCAGGAGCTAAAAGACGATCCCGCATACCAGCAGTGGATCAAAGGGGATTTCTCCGTAGCCCCGCCCCATGGGGAAAGCGGGCAGGCGCTGCTCGCCCGTTCCATTGCCGGGATCCAGGCCGTTTTTTCCGATATGATGCGCTGCAAAATCTCCAGCACAGCAATCGTGACTCACGGGGGCCTGATCATGGCGCTGCTTTCTGCTTGTGGGTTCCCCAAACGGGAAATGAAGGAATGGGCCACCGCCCCCGGCCACGGCTTTACGATCCTTTTTACTCCGGAAATGTGGATGCGAGACCGCGCTTTTGAGATCCATGCCGAACTGCCCTACCGCAACTGCGACGCCAAATTCACTGATGAGTTGGGTGTTCTGGACGGCAGCTATTACGGCGGTTGGGAGGACGAAGAGCCGGAAGCGGAATAAAACTTGCCGTTTTACGGCATCGGGAGAGATACGTGAACATGCAAAGCCGACTGCTTGCCCTTGGCCGCCGGGCCCTTTGTTCCCACAGGACTGCGGGCACCGCTGCATTTTCCGTTTTTCTCTCCTTGCGCGTCGGCCTGATCGTATCAGAAAACGCCCTTCGTCAGGGCATGGGGATCCCCTGGCAGCCCGTAGAAGGACAGACGGCTCCGGCGTCTTTGCTTCTCAGCGGCGGATTTCTGCTTTTGCAGCTGCTGTTGTTTGCCCCACTGCGCTGCGGCGCCGCCCGCTGGCAATGCGGACTGTTCCAAAAAGATCCGCCGGGGGTCTTTACGTTGTTTTATGCTTTTTCCCGGCCTTCCCTGTTGGGGAAATCCATTCTTCTGGGCCTTTTCACCGGGCTGGCCCGCGCCTTTTGGTTCCTTGTGTTCCTTTTTCCCCCTTTTGCGCTGTTGGGGGCGCTTTTTTCTCTGCGTTCCAGGCTGGAGGCCGGCAGCGTGGCGTTGGGGGCCGCGGATCTGTTCCTCGGCGTCGCAGCCTTGTTGTTTTTTTGCTGCCTTTTGCTCCTTTGGGTGTTTTTGCAGCGCTATTCCCTCGTTTTTTACGATCTGGCGCTGTTTCCACAGCTTTCCGTCCCCGCTTTGATGTCCCTCTCCGCCCGGCAGACCTGCGGGAAAAGGATTCCCCTGGCCGGGCTTTGGCTGCGGCTTTCCCCCCTGCTCCTGCTGTGGCCCTTTCTCTGGCCGGCCGCCCTTTTCCGCTGCTGGATCGGGGCCGCCCTGGCCGCTTTGGCCCTGGACGCCCCAGAGGCGGAGATCTCATTGCCCCGCCGCCGGGGGACAGTGCGGCACAAAAGGCCGCCCTGCGCGGCGAAGCGCCGGCCTTGGCCGCTGCGGCGCCCTCAAAAAGCATACCGGTGGGGTGCGGATTAAGCGCAACCTTCTAAAAGCCGCTTCTTTTTTATCCCCCGTTTCTTTTTGCCTCCCGCTCTCATGGAAAAACGCCTTGAGCGCCGGTGGCGCGCTCCTTTTCCTCTGCCGGATATCCAAACAAAAGGCCGCGATGCAAACCACATCGCGGCCTTCAATATGTAATTTTTTTACAGGTTAACTTCTCCTAAAACAATAAGCCAACTAACGTCTTTCATTGCTGTTCAGATCGGATATCCTGTATGGGAGTCTGCTTATTCCATTGGACTCACCTTTCAAAACTGTTCCGGTTTTCGTAGAACACCGCTTTCTTTCTCGTCAAAAGCGGAATCACACTTTGGAAAACATTGTCCTGCCTGTCGTTATAAGCGATCTGATCCTGGCTGCTAAAAGCCCTCTGGCTTTTTGAGAAGCTGCGAAAACCATTCGCTATGGACTGCCGAAGCCCTCTGGCCTCTGCGGCTGCCGGAAAATGCCTTCTGCTGCACGATCGAATTTTTCTTTTGCCAACACATCAGTTTCAGCTGCTTCGGCACACTTGCCGTACTTTTGGGCCGGTACTATGTTCCAGACGCCCCTGATCTTGCGAACTTAGCTGATTGTTGCGTCCGCTGCGCATTCCACATGGACCGCGCAGCCGGAAAAAGAATGTGGAGTTTCATCCGAGTACATGGGAATCGCCACCTTTCCTACAGATGTTGTTCTCATCAATCATCTTTTCTGTGTCTTAAATATAGCACGGATTTTATTTAATGTCAACAGTTTTTTTCAACATATTTTATATTTTATATGAACAATAGGTTAAATTTTCTGTCCCATTGACTTCCGCCTCAAGATTCGCTAAGATGAATAACGAAGAGGCCGCAGTGCGGCGCTATCGCATGATTTTGGCAGAAGCGGACATGATAACGATCAGACGGCTCGGTTCATGCATGCGGAAAGTGAGGGGTTAAAAATGGACGAAGAGATGGAATTTGGTCCGGATATCGTTTCCTTATCCGATGAGGATGGCACAGAATATCAGTTTGAAATCGTCGATAGGCTGGAAAAGGACGGCAATCTGTACTACGCCTTGATCCCAGTCATCGATGAAAACAACCTTTCCGACGACAACGGAGAGCTGGTCGTGCTTCGCTCCGCAGGCGAAGGGGAGGACGAATACCTGGAGGCCATCGAAGACGAGGATGAATTTAATGAGATCGCCGCGATCTTTATGGAAGAGCTGGCGGACGAATTCGATTTTGTCGACGAATAAAAGCCGCGCCTACCCCCTGCCCTGTTCGATTGCTGCAGTATATTGAAATCCAACACGTTCTAAAAGGGATTCTGTCTCCGTTGGCGGAACGCAGACCTCCCGGCTCCGGCCGGAAGAAGGGAGCGCGAAGCCGCCGGGCGGTTTTACCCACCCTATCGATAAGATGGGTTTTAGGCGCTGCAGCGCCGGCAGGGCGGGGCTTTTTTTATTACATTCCCCAATTTTGCAAATTTGGCTTCCCTTCCGGGCATACTTCTGCTTGGAGGGGATTTTTTATGCGCCAAAGCAAAACGACAGCCGCGCGGTATCTTCTTTACGGGGCGGCGGGCTTTGCCACCGGCCTGCTCAACGGGCTTTTTGGCTCCGGCGGCGGCATCGTGGCCGTAGCCTTTCTCAAAAAGCTGGGCCTTTCCGCCAAACAGGCCCATGCCACTTCCGTGTTCATCATCCTGATGCTCTCCGCTGTCGGCGTCTGCTGCTATCTGCCCTATCTGGAACTGTCCCAGAGCCTGCGTTACCTTCCTGGCGGTGTGGCGGGCGCTGTCGCCGGGGCTTTTGGCCTTCGGTATATCCCGGCAAAATGGCTGCGACGGACTTTTGCCATTTTTATTTTGTACGCCGCCCTGCGTCTGCTGCTGCGGGGCTGAAAGGAATCTTTATGGAATGGATCGCCGATTTCTGCGTCGCCTTTTTGGCCGCCGGGGCGGCAGCCCTCGGCATCGGCGGCGGCGCTGTGTTGCTGCTTTACCTCACCGCCTTTGCCGGCGTTGCCCAGATGGCCGCCCAGGGCATGAACCTTGTTTTCTTTCTGCCCGTGGCCGCAGTGGCGGTGGTTTTCCACACCAGGGCCGGATTGATCGATTACCGGGCCGCTTTGTGCTGCGGTGCGGCGGGGATCTTGGGGGTGATGGCCGGCTTCGCCGCCGCCCGGGCCATGGACGGTATCTGGCTCTCCCGCCTGTTCGCCCTCTTGCTGTTGGGCCTGGGCCTGCGGGAACTATTTTGCCGGGCGCCGGAGGACGGCCCCGGCGGAACAAAGGGCGGCTAAAGGAGCCGCCCTTTCTGTTTTCAAAAAGGTTTTTCCGCTTTTGCTTGTCGCGGTCGTCTTAATATGTTATACTGGTGGCAACAATCTGAGACAACGGGGGAAAACCTACATGATCAAAGCAATTGTATTCGATATGGACGGCGTCCTGTTTGACACCGAGCGCGTAGCCCAGGAATCCCTGATGAAGGCAAGCGCGGTTTCCGGCCATCCCATCCCGGAGGAGCTTTCCTTCCGCATCCTCGGCATGAACGCCGCGGCGGTGCGCCAGGCTTTTATGGAGACCATGGGCGACGATTTTGACTACGACGGCTACATGGCCATTTCTCATGAATTCCATGTAAAGGCCATTGAGGAGGAGGGGATCCCGGAGAAGCCGGGGCTGCACGAGGTGCTGGATTATCTGAAAAGCCATGGCTACCGCATCGCCCTCGCCACCTCCACTGACCGCGTCCGCGCCTCCCGCAACCTGGAGCTCACCGGCGTCCGCGGCTATTTTGAAGAGCTGGTGTGCGGGGATATGATCGAACGCAGCAAGCCCGCCCCCGATATCTATTTAAAGGCCGCCGATCTTTTAAAGGTGGCCCCGGAGGAATGCCTCGCTGTAGAGGATTCTCCCAACGGCATCCGCTCCGCATTTGCAGGTGGGCTTAAAACCGTTATGGTGCCGGATCTGATCCCCCTGACAGACGAGCTGCGCCCCATGCTTTTTGCCGTGAAGGATTCTCTTTTGGGCCTTATCGACCTGTTGGAGGAGCTCTCCGCAAACTAAGTTATTCCAAAAGCGGCCGGACGGCGTTGCCGTCCGGCCGCTTTCCAGTTTTCAAAGCCGCAGGTCCTTCACCAAAAAGAGGCACGGGTTTTCTTCATCCCAAAAATTGGTGAACACTTCTAAAGGCAGGAAACCCTCCCGCTGGTAAAACGCCCTCGTCCCATCGTAGGGCGCATAGTGGGCGGATTCGTCCAAAGTCTTGACGGTCAAATAGACATAACCGTGCTTGCGGCACCATTCGATACAGCTCTCCACCAGCAGATGCCCCACACCGTGCCGGTGAAACTCCTGCAAAACCCCAATGGTGTAGATATCCGCCGTCCACTGGTTGTGGATCTTTAGGGTGGCAAAGCCTACGGGCCGCCCCGCCTCCTCCGCCGCAAAAAACGGGAATTCCCGATGGATAACGGCCTTGCGGCGGATATCCTCCGGCGGGCTGAACCATTCCGGAAGCGCCTGCATGATCTCCAGGGTGATCCGGCTCTTTTCCTCGTTGTCCTTCACTTCAAAAACGCGCATCTATCTCATCCTTTCCCATTGATAAATCCTTTCGATCAAGGAGGTCTTTTATGAGCGTCATTTTGAAAACGCCGCGCCTTTTGCTCCGGGAGCTCGCCCCGGAAGATCTGGCCGCTTTGCGCCCTATTTTGCAGGACAGCCAGGCGGCGGACGTCTGGGGGCATGCTCTTTCCGATGATGAGATCCTTCGGTTTATCGGCGAAAACCGAAACCGCCGCCGCGAAGCGGGCGAAGGCTATCTGGCCGCCGTGCTTCACGCCACCGGAGAGACTGCCGGCGTCATCGGCCCTTTGCGGGGAAGCGTCGGCTGCGTCCTGGGACAGGATTACCAGGGCCGCGGCCTTGCCCGGGAGGGCGTGCGCGCCTGCCTGGAATACCTCTTTTCCCGCGGCCTGCCCGCCGTCACTGTCAGGATCCCTTCGAAAAACCTGCCCGCCCGCCGGATGGCCGAATCCCTGGGCATGCGCCGGGACGGCAGCGCTTTTGCGCCAGGCAGCGGACAGGATCTTCCCTCTCTGGCCTACCGGATCACCCGGGAGGAATTTGCCGCTCAGCCGGGGCCGGATACCGCTTTGCGGGCGGTGGTGTTTGATATGGACGGCACTCTTTTTGACACCGAAGGCGTGGAATATCGCGCCGCCGGGCGCATTGAACGGGAACAGTCGCTGCCCGGCGTGCAAACCATGCTGCTGGAAGCCCTGGGCATGACCCAGGAAAAAAGCGTAGAGCTTTTCCGCCGCCACTTCGATTCAGAGGAAGCCTACGAGGCCTTTTCCTCGCTGCTCTCCCGGTATTATCTGGAGGGCGTAACCCCCGTTGTCCCGGAAAAGCCGGGCCTGCACCAATTGCTAACATATCTGGGGGAAAGCGGCCTAAAGGTGGCGCTGGCCACTTCTTCTGACCGGGCCTGCGTAGAGCGCTGCTTCAAAAGCGCCGGCATCGCCCCCTATTTCCATACGGTGGTCACGGGAGAAATGTTCCGCCACAGCAAGCCCCATCCGGAGATCTATTTGGCCGCCGCAAAAGCGCTGGGCGTTCCCCCGTGGCAATGCCTGGCCGTGGAGGATTCCTTTGCGGGGGTGCGCTCCGCCCACGGCGCGGGGATGCAGGTGGCCATGGTGCCGGATCTGATCCCGCCTACAAAGGAGCTGCTCTCCCTCTGCCATTGCCGGGTGGATACCCTGGACGGGCTGATCCCTGTTTTGTCTGCCCTTCGCCGGGCGGCAGAGGATGGCCCGCAGCCTTAAAAGATCCGTAAGACCCGTTTATCGCCGCTAAAACTGCCGGACGCCGTAACGTCCGGCAGTTTTTTATTCCGCCGCCAGGGCGTCCAGCGCCTCTCCCGCGACGCGATAGACTGTCCAGTCCTCCATGGCCTCGGCGCCCATGGCAAGATAAAAATCGATGCTGGGACGGTTCCAATCCAGGCACCACCACTCCAGCCGGCCGCAGCCGCGCTCCTTGGCAAGGCGCGCCAGTTTTTTCAAAATGGCCTTGCCATAGCCGCGGCCGCGGTATTCCGGCAGGACAAACAGATCCTCCAAATAGATACCGGCGCGGCCGAGAAAGGTGGAAAAATTGTGAAAAAAGAGGGCGAAACCAATTTCCTTCCCCTGCGCTACCGCGAACAGCACCTCCGCCTTTCGCTCCTCAAAAATCCATTTGCGCAGCAGTTCCTCCGTGGCCACCACCTGATCTTCCATCTTCTCATAGGCCGCCAGCGCCCTGATAAAGAACAGGATCTTGCCAACGTCCTCCGGCCCCGCCATGCGAAACGTCAATTCTGCTTCCATCTGCCGCTCCTCCTTTGGTCAGATCACGAACCCGCCGTTGATATTGAGTACCTCGCCGGTGATGAAGCGGTCATCCGCCAAAAACAGCGCCGCCCGGGCGATGTCCTCCGGCTCGCCAAAGCGCTCCAGCGGCGTCTGATCCCGCAGGGCCGCCATGTCCGCCTGGGAAAAACCGCGGTTCATATCGGTATTCACCACCCCCGGGGCGATGCAGTTGACCTGCACGCCGGAGGGGCCCAGCTCTTTCGCCAGCGCTTTGGTAAAACCGATGACCCCCGCCTTGGCCGCGGAATAGTGCACCTCGCAGGAGCCGCCTGTAACGCCCCACATGGAGGAAATGTTGATGATCATTCCCGATTTGCGGCGTACCATCGCGCCCGCCGCCGCCCGGGAGCAAAGAAACACGGATTTGAGGTTTACCGCCATCATCCGGTCCCAGTCCTCTTCCGTCATATCCAAAAACTGCATCTCCTGAGAAATACCCGCGTTGTTGATCAAAAGATCTACCCGCCCGGCAGCGCGGAACAGCTCTTCCACCTCCCCGGCGTCGGAAACATCCGCCTGCAGGCAGAATACGTCGCAGCCCTCGTCCAAAAGCTCCCGCTCCAGGGCGCGGGCCGCCGCTTCGCTTTTGTGGAAATGAATGCATACCCGAAAGCCCACCCGGGCAAAGGCTGCCGCCATGGCCCTTCCTATGCCCCGGGAAGCCCCTGTGACCAACACGGACCGTTTCATCCCTCATCCTCCTCAAAGCCGCTGCAGGTCACTGCAGCAGCGTTTCCAGCGCTTCTACCGTCGGGGCCAGTTCATCGGCGCCTGCCGCAATCAGTTCCTGCGCGCCGCCGTAGCCGTAAAGCACGCCGACGGCCTCCAACCCCATCCTGTGGGCCCCCAGCACATCGTGCCGGCGATCTCCCACCATCACCGCTCGGGATAGATCCCGCAGATCGTTTTTCTCCAGGCAGTATTCGATAACCTGCGCTTTTTCATCCCGCGTCCCGTCCAGCTCGCTGCCGCAGATATCCTCAAACCAACCGGCGAGTTCAAAATGCTCCAAAATGCGCCGGGCAAATTTTTCCGGTTTGGATGTGGCCACAAACAGCCGTTTCCCGGCGTTTCCAAGGCTGGCGAGCAGCTCCGGGATCCCGGGATAGACGGCGTTTTCAAAGATGCCCACGGTGGAAAACCGTTCCCGGTAAAAAGCGACGGCTCTTTGGATCTCGTCGCCGGAAAGCCCCATATATTCCCGGAAAGATTCCTGAAGCGGCGGGCCGATAAAGCATTCCAGCTCCGTCTCGCTCCAGGCCTGCAGGCCCATTTTCTCCATCGCGTACTGTAAGGACCGCACGATCCCAGGTTTTGAATCGGTCAGGGTGCCGTCCAGGTCAAACAAAATAATATCTTTTTCCAAAACACTTATCCCTTTCCTTTTGGGCCAGCGGCCCGCAGCACCGGCTAAATTCTGCCCCTATTATACTAAAAAACGCCGGTGGCCACAACAACCCCAAAAATAAAAAAGCCGCGTTGCCGCGGCTTAAAATTTGATGATCCGAAAAACTCACCCCGCCGTGCGCACATCCTTGTGCCGCGCGCGTTTTTGCTCGTAAAGACGGTACATCTGTTTTTTGTGCTGGCACAACTTCTCCGGACAGCCCGCACAGGCAAGGCTTGCGTTGGAATCCTCCGAAAAACGCTCCGGGTAACGGCGATAGGCGGTCTCCCAATGGATCAGCAGCGCCAGGGCCGGCAGGAAAAGACTAAGGCCGTAAACGCCGCCAACAAAGATCATCGGCGTGAACATCATGGCAAAATCCCAATTGTAGATGCGGCAGGAGGTGCAGCATTTATTTTTCATCAGCCAGATCTGGAAGGGGCAGAAGAACAGGACGCAGATTTTATCGCACACCGAATAGCCCAGGCTGACCAGCAGCATAAAACCGGCGTCGATCCACTGCGCAAAATAAAGCGCCGCGATCACGGCGTTGAAGATGATCCAGACCGCCGCCACCAAAAAGGTGACCCGGGCACTCTGCCGTTTAACCGGCGGCCCATCCCTGCGCTTTTGGGGGACATAGTTTTGCGCAAACTGCTTTTGACAGCCCATGCTCTCCATTTTGGAGGGGAAAAAGCGCGCCGCCATCTCCACAAAAAAATAGACCCAGATGACCGTCAGCAGAAAGGAATGCTTTTCGGGGCCCTGCGTGGGAGAAACGGAGGTGCCGAACCATCCGGTAAAATAGACAAAAGCAGCCGCCAAAAGAAGCAGCAGACGAAACGCCAGCTTCATGCCGTGCAATATCATGATCCGGGGCAATTCCCGTGTCGCCTGCAGATTGCTGTTCATGCTCATGATGCTTCCCTTCCCTGGCGGCGACGCCGTCTGACAAAAAACGACAAAGCCATATGACACTAATTCTAACGGAACGGCACTTGCCAGTCAAGGGATTTTTGCAAATTCGGGCAAAAAACGGCATGGCACAAAAAGCCGGCGACGTCCCCGTCCCCGGCTCTGCGCATTGTTACAGGAACATGACCGCCTTGATGGCGTTGCTCACTTTGCGGTAACGGTCAAAATCCTCCTGGAAGTGATCGATCCGCAAATCGTGGGTATAAAGCAGGTCCAGGTCGATCATTTTCAGCCGCGCCAGCTTGATGCAGACCGGGAAAAACAACGCCGGGGCCGCATAGGAGGAGCGGATCTGCAATTTATGCCAATGCAGATAATTCATATCGAAGGTGGCGTCGCCGTCGCCTCCTTCCCCAATGTAGCTGAGGATGCCGCCCACGTTCAGGTTTTGCAGCAGCGCCGGCATCGTATCCGGCGGGGCGGTGCACAGGATCCGATCCGCCTTGCAGGCGGAAAGATCCTCGCCAGCGTACAAGATCTCGTCGGCGCCGTAAGCCCTGGCGACGCTGTCCCGCCGCTCCCGGCCTCGGGTGCTCACCGCGATGACCCTGGCTGCGCCCTTTAGTTTTGCCAGGCGCAGGGCGCACAGGCCGATGGTGCCGATCCCCACCACCATCACCGTGCTGCCCAGCTCGATGTCCGATACCTTCACCAGGTCAAAGGCCACCCCCAGGGGCTCGATCAGCGTCGCGGCCGCCAGGGAGAGGCCATCATAATGTACGCACACTTCATCCGGGGCGATGAGGTATTCGGCAAAACCCATGCCGTTGCCATACTGTTGGGTGTTAAAAAAATGCCGCCCATTATTGTCCAAATCGTATTTTCCATCCCGGGAAAGATCTGAAAAACGGTCGTAGGAGCCGCTTTCCAGCACGATCCTATCGCCGGGCTTTACGTTGGTGACATATTCTCCAACCTTTTCCACCACGCCTGCCACTTCATGGCCGATCGGCTCCGGGCTTTTCGCCGCCAAAGCCGTATGCAGGTCGGAGCCGCACAGCCCGCAGGCCTCCACCCGCACCAGCACCTCGTTATGGGACAGAGCGCGCAGGGTAACATCCCGCACCTCAAACTGATACCCGCCTTTTGCATAGACCACCTTCATGCCGGCTCACTCCTTTTTTGTCGCTGTCTCATGGGCTTTCGCGTTTCTTTCGCGATCTTTCTATAGCAAAAAGGACACTCCAACGAGTGTCCTTTTCATTTTGGAGGCGCTGACCGGATTTGAACCGGTGCATAAGGGTTTTGCAGACCCGTGCCTTACCACTTGGCTACAGCGCCATATAGATTGGAGCGGGGGCACACAGCTCGAACTCGCTATCGTCTCCCGCCAAAGCTGCGCTTTTGCGGGAACCCTCCCCTCCGATTTTAAAAACGGTGGAGGCAGCGAATTCTCGCCGGAGATGTCCCTCGGAAAAATTGGAGCGGGGCACACAGCTCGAACTCGCTATCGTCTCCCGCCAAAGCTGCGCTTTTGCGGGAACCCTCCCCTCCGATTTTAAAAACGGTGGAGGCAGCGAATTCTCGCCGGAGATGTCCCTCGGAAAAATTGGAGCGGGTTACGAGGCTCGAACTCGCTACCTCCACCTTGGCAAGGTGGCGCTCTACCAGATGAGCTAAACCCGCAGATCTGCCGCTCCTTGGGGAACGGCTTTTGGTGGTCCCGGTCGGAATCGAACCAACGACACGAGGATTTTCAGTCCTCTGCTCTACCAACTGAGCTACAGGACCATATGGCGACCTGGATGGGGATCGAACCCACGACCTCTAGCGTGACAGGCTAGCGTTCTAACCAGCTGAACTACCAGGCCATATGGTGGGAACAACAGGGCTCGAACCTGTGACCCTCTGCTTGTAAGGCAGATGCTCTCCCAGCTGAGCTATGCTCCCATATACACCGCTTTTCTTTCAGCGACGGGTTTTATTATACTATATCCCTTGCTCTTTTGTCAATGGATATTCCAGAACTTTTATAAAATGGAAAAAGTGCTGAAAAACCGCGGAAATACGCCAAATCAGCGGGCTGCGCGCAGCAGGCGGCGCAGGTCCTCCGCGGTAAAATGATATTTTTTATCACAAAAATGACAGCAGACCTCCGTGATCTCCTGCTCCTGCGCCAGCTGTTCCAGATCCTCGCTGCCAACGCTGATCAGCGCCCGCTCCACTCGCTCCCGGGAGCAGTCGCAGCGATATCCCACCTCAAAGCTGTCCAACACCTCCGGTTCAAAACCGTCCAGCACCCTGGCCGCCATCTGCTCGGGGGTAAGGCCTTCGGCGATCATTTTGGAAATAGCCGGCAGCGCCTGGATATTGGCCTCTAAGCGGCTGATCTCCTCTTCCGTGGCGCCGGGCAAAAGCTGCGCCAAAAAGCCGCCCGCCGCCTTCACTGTCAGATCTGGGTTTACCAAAACCCCCAGGGCGCACACCGTGGGGATCTGCTCACTGACCGCGTAGTAGTTTGCAATATCCTCGGCGATCTCTCCGGAAACGATGGGCACCTGCCCAACATAAGGGTCCTTCAGGCCCAGATCCTTGACCACCGAAAGGGTGCCTTCCCGCCCCACCGCACCGGCGACATCCAGCTTGCCAAAATTGTTGAGGGGGATCTCCACCACAGGGTTATCCAAAGTGCCCCGGACATTGCCTTCGCCGTCCGACACCACCAGCAGCAGGCCCGCCGGGCCCCCGCCGCTCATGCGCAAGGTAACGGATTCTTCTTTTTTCTTCAGCATGGAGCCCATCAGGGAACCCGCCGTCAGCAGACGTCCCAAAGCGGCCGTCGTGGTGGCGGAAGTTTTATGGATGCGTTCCGCTTCGGCGGCAATATCGGTAGAATCAATGGCGGCGCAGACCACGCCGCCGTCTCTGGAAATGGTTCGTACGATCGTTGACATGCTGTTTCTTTCCTTTCCCTGCCGCGCCTGCGGCTTCTATCTTTTGCGGGCCGCGTAGACCCACCGTTGGGTGGTTTCTACCGGCGGTTCCATGGTGTCGTCCCCGTAAACCGCCAACAACTCGAACCCCGTCTCCGCCAGCAGCTCTTCCAGCTCCCGGGCGGAATAGGCCCGTTCAGAGAACTCTTCCTGCTCCCGCAGCCAGCCGTTTTTCCCTTTGGAAAAAAAGTCCAGGCGGATATTTACGCTGCCGTCCGCCGGGTCGTAGGCGTTTTGCCAGCCGCAGTACAGGCCGTCAAAATCATAGATATAAGCGTTGTCCGCCAGGATCTCCCGGTGTTTATAGGGCGTGTTGGCGTCGAAGAAAAAAACACCGCCGGGCTCTGTAAACAGGCTCACCCGGCGAAAGACCTCCCGCAGTTCCTCAAGGCTGGTGATGTGGTTGACGCTGTCCAAAGTGCATAGGGCGGCGCCCACCGTGCCGTACAGATCCAGCTCCGTCATATCCTGGCAGAGATAGAGCACAGAAAGCCCCCGCGCGCCGGTCTTTGCCATGGCGGCGGAGAGCATTTCGGCAGAGCCGTCCACCCCGATCATCTCATATCCCATGTCCGCCAACTCCACCGTCAGGCTGCCGGTACCACAGGCCAGATCCAGCACCAGGCCCGGCTGGGGACAATAACGCTGAAACAGCCGGGCGAAGTACTCCGCTCGGCTGCGGTATTCCACATTTTCAGTCAACCGGTCGTAATACCGGGCAAAAGAAGCGTATCCGCCCATCAGTCCTTCACTCTCTCAAAAACGATCTGGTACCCGTCGCTGCCATAGCTCAGGGAACGGTTGACGCGGCTGATGGTCGCCGTGCTGGCCCCGGTCTCCGCGACGATATCGCTGTACACCTTTTTTTCGTTGAGCATCTTCGCCACGATGAGCCGCTGGGACAAGGCCTTCAGCTCCGGCACCGTACAAAGATCCTCAAAAAATTTATAGCACTCTTCCTCGGTCTCCAGGCACAGGACCGCCTTGAACAGGTATTCCACATTCAGTTCTTTCAGTTTGCTGTTCATTTGCAGCTCCTCCTATGATGCTCTCTTTTCCGCTTTACAAGTATGAAGCAGGAAATCAACATCTACAGTTTAGCACATTACATCTGAAAAGTAAACAGACAACCTGAGCTCCTTTTCAGGCGGATCACCCCTGGTTCTCTTCTTCCGGCGCAGAAAATCCGCCGCGCGCCACAAAGCGTTTTTTCACCTGCGGCAGCAGGAAAAACAGCGCCGCCCCAAAAAGCCATGTAAAGCATTCCGTAGCCCAGATCCCCCAAGACGCAAGCAGCACCGCGCCGCTGTTGAGCGCCGTATGCAGCAGCACCGCCAGCCAGTACCAGCCCGCCTTATGGCGGCGCACCCCAAGAAAGACCAGGGTGGTGGCAAAGACATGGTACATCACCGCCGGGATCCGTTCCCCCAAGCCGATCAAAATATTCGAAACGCTGAGAGCCCCCAGCTGTTCTGCCACAGTAGCGGCCATGCCCGGCGCCAAGGCTTCCAGCGTATCCAGGGCCCCGGCGTTGAGCAGCACCGCCAGGATCGCGGTATTCATGTAGCCCAGCCCCAACAGCATCACCACCTCGCAAAGGCCGTGTCCAAGGCCAAAAGAGAGGGCGTCCCGCCATTCCAACCGGCGGCGGCAAAACACCCGCGCCCCCAAAAGGCGGGCGCTCTCTTCAAACAGCCCGGCGGAAAGGCCGCCCACCACCACCGCTGCGATGATCGGGTTGGCCACAGCCTGCGCATACCACGGAAAAGAGCCCAAAAAAGACAGCAGCGGGATGCGCAACAGGATCTGCGAAACGAAGAAAGCAAGGGCGCCCACAAAAAACGGCATGACCGACAGCTTTTTCCGAACGCCCAAATAAAGGGCGATGGCCGCCGGGAACAACGTCGTCATCCCCAGTCCAATAAAAATAAACGTCATAACCGTACCGGAAATAGAAACGCTCTGTGTCATAGTTTTCTCCTCCGTTCTGCGGGCCATCCAGCTCAGGGATCCCTATCCCTCCCGAGCCGTCAACCAAAATCAGACAAAATACGTCAGACCGTTAAAGCTCGTCGTGGCTGATCAGATCCTCCAGGGTCTCCCGACGGACAACCACCCGAGGAACACCGTCCCTCACCATCACCACCGGCGGGCGGGGAACGCGGTTGTAGTTCGAGGCCATGGAGTAATTGTAAGCGCCGGTGGAGAGCACCGCCAAAATATCGCCGGGGAAAGCCTGCTGCAGCAGCATTTTTTCCCCAATAAGGTCGCCGCTTTCGCAGCAGCGCCCCGCAATGGTCACCTCCATGGTTTTGGGCTCACCCGCCTTCGCGGCCAAAAGGGCCTCGTACCGGGCCTGATAAAGCGCATAGCGCGGGTTATCGG
>JAQVCU010000094.1 GCA_028689635.1 Oscillospiraceae bacterium | reverse complement strand
GGTGGGGCTGGCCATATTCCGTACCTTTACGGAGCACCTGCCGGAAATCCGGGCCTACCGGGAGAGTGGGCGGCTGCTGTCCCTCTACAGCTCGGTGCTGGAGGACATGCCCCGTTTGAACCGGGAGTATCACCCCCAGAAGATGGCCGGGCGACCGGAGCATTTCCTGTTCTTTGACGAGGCCTATAATTCCGGGGGCTTTATCGCCCTGCTGGGCACCTGGCTCAGTGAGGATCCCATTCGTTCCCCGGAGGAAATGGCGGAGGTTTACGCCGCCATTATGAGCTATACCTGATTCTATGGCAAAAGTCCCCGACAGAAGTCGGGGACTTTTTTATGGAAACTATTCCTCTTCTCCGCAGTTCTCACAGAGGTTTTCGGCGGAGGCCGTGACACAGTCGGTGTACACATCGCCTACCACGGCGGCGGCGGAGAAGGTTACCGGCACCGTGATGCACAGCGTCTGGGTGAGGGTGAAGGTGCAGGCGCCGTTCTTGGTGCCGCCGCAGGTGTTGCGGCCGGGGGTGACGACGGGGTCGCCGCAGCACTTGGCGGTGACAACCCCTACCTGGGCGGAGGGCGTTACCGTCACAGGCACGCAGGCGGTAAGTGTCTGGTAGCCCACAGCGGGGCAGGTTTCGGCGATTTCGTCCACGGAAAAGCAATCGTTCATGAATGTACCTCGGCACGGAATTTCCCATCCGGGATACCGTATACTATGCGGTACACCATAAAACGGTACACGGCTACAGCCAGATAGCCTCCTCCAGCACATGCTGCCCCCGGACATCCTCCAGGCAAATCAGCATGGCCAACAAATCCCCCCGCTCCGTCTCGGTGAGCTGGTGCAGAGGGGTGGCGGGCTCGTCCGCCTCCAGCCGCAGGGTCATATCGGCAATGGCCTTGATTTTATAGGCGGCCTTGTCCTGCCGCTGCTGCCAAAAGGCCTGCTTATGCACCAGCGCCTCCATAAAGCTTGCGTCGGTCATCCCTCCGGCCAGCAGCTGCCGGATTTCCGCCGGGGTAAAGCCCAGGTTCTTCAGGCTGAGTAGGGTGTCCAGCGTACGCACCTGGTCCACGGAATAGTACCGGTAGCCGCTGGGATAATCCACCTTTACCGGCTTGAGCAGGCCGTATTTCTCATAGACACGCAGAGCTTTCACGGAAATCTGAAAAATCCCCGCCAGCTCGCCGATTTTCAGTAACGTATCTTCCATTTATGCCTCCGATTTCTCCCCTAAAACCCGGTTGATACGGCGGATTCCGGGCAATGTAGTATATATATTGATGAGACTGTTGGTCAGCATCATCACACCCATCAGCACGTCGCCCCGGAGCTGGAATGCCTCCACCAGCCGGCCGAAGGAGGTTCCCGCCGCCGCAAGGCCGCCGCTGACCGTCAGCAGCACCAGATACCCGCCCATGCCCAGCAGTACCCCCAGCCCCTCCCCAAGAGCCTGCCTTGCCAGCAGGGAGGTTTCTCCGCAGGTAATCAGGGGATCCAGGGCGGAGGCCGCTTCGGCGGAGGCCTCCAGCACCTTTTTTGCAGCCTTGCCGCCGGCCGGGCAGCCAGCAGCTGTATGGAAAGCGTCTGTGCCAGAACAAAGAGCAGCGTCCAGGCCAGCAGCAGGGGACTTTCCGCCAGCAGCAGACCGCCGCATACCGCAATGCTTACCAGGCCGCAGGCGGCGTGGGGCAGGTGCAGGGGCTGGGAAAAGGAGAGAAATCGCCAGTATATACAGCCAGCAGTACAGCCGCAGCTCCGGCAGCTGTCCCCCGGCCAGCGCATCAAAGGCCTTCAACAGAAACCAGCTGCTCAGCAGATTCTCCAATGCGCTGAAGGGAGAGCGCAGCACCAACAGCAGCAGGAAGCGCAGTCCCTTCCCGGTATACCCGAGCAGCCGACGAAAATCATTCAGCATACAGGCGACCTCCCTCCAGCCGCAGCACCCGGGTACAGTCCCGGAGGGTTTCCGGCCGATGGGACACATGGAGGACGGTCTTCCCCCGGGTCAGGTTTTCCAGCGCCGTCAGCAGCGCCCCCGTCGTTTCCCCGTCCAGAGCGGAGGTGGGCTCATCCAGCAGAATTACCGGCGCATCCTTGGCAATAGCCCGGGCGATGGCGATGCGCTGTGCCTGTCCCCCGGATACCCGGCCCCCCCGTTCCCCCACAAAGGTATCCGGCCCCTCCGGCAGTGTGGCCAGCCAGTCGGACAGCTGGGCAGCCCGACAGGCCGCCTCCAGCCACTCCTCCCACAGGGGGTGACCGCAGGTAATATTCTCCCGTATGCTGGTGGGGAAAAGGGGGGCGTTCTGCATCACCATGGCCACAAGCTGCCGCCGTTCGGCCGCCGTTTTGGCATTTTCGATGGATATTGTCCCGGTTTTCGCTTCGTACAGGCCGCTGATCAGCTTTAAAAGGGTGCTCTTGCCCCCACCGCTGACCCCCAGCAGCCCCACCCGCTCCCCGGATTCCACCGTCAGCCGCAAATCCTCCAGTATCCGCTTTTCCCCATAGGAAAAGGTCAGTCCCTCTATCTGTATACGCATGATTACGCCTCCCTGTCCCAACGACTACGCCCTTCCATCCCGGAGTGCTCCGCCGTAAACCGCTTATATGACCCGATATGCCCCGGCAGATTCCGCATGGGGCCGGAAATATTCCCTGAAAGGTTCAAAAAGATATACAGTGTTCCGGCGGAAAGCAGCCCCCGGGTCACAAAGCTGCCCCCCACCAGAAAAAGCAGCGCCGGCGCCAAGGCGCTGAGCAGCCCGGAAAGGGTCATCAGCAAGGCACTGACACGCTCCGAACGGAGAGCGGCACCCTGCCACCTGTCCAGCGCCAGCCTGTACCCCTCCTGCAGCAGAGAACCGGCGTCATACAGCCGCACCACCGGGAAGAGCGCCGGCAGCACCCCGGCAAAGGTGTTCATCCCCTCCAGCGCAGTCCGGCTCTTCCGGGTCTCCCGGCCGATGACACGGCCGGTGAGCAGGGCATAGGGCAGCAGCAGCGTCAGGGGCAGCAGGGCACCGGCGGTCAGCCCCGGGGAAATCGTCTGCAGCCATACCAGCGTGGCGGTAAAGCGCAGCAGCTCCTCCGGCAGCTTGAAAAAATCTCCCGTCAGGTAAGCGGATACCCCGGTCAGCTGGTTTTGCAGCCGGGAAACCTGGGCGCCGGCGGAGCAGTTTACCCAACAGCCCCATGTCCTTCCCTCCATGGCATAAAAATAGACCCTGCCCCAAGGGCAGAGTCAAGAGGTTTTTTGCATTTTGATTATTTCCCGGCGGCCTCCCGCTGCGCCCGGCGGTCGTTCATCCGTATCAGCGTCCGCAGCCGGGGGGTATTGAACCGGAGGATAAACACCGGCAGCAGGCTGAGCACCATATTCACCACGGCACAGGGCAGGGGGAAATACAGCACCTGAGAAGCGGGGTACAGCAGGCAGATAAGGTAGCCCGTC
>JAQVCU010000093.1 GCA_028689635.1 Oscillospiraceae bacterium | reverse complement strand
AAAAAATACGCTTTAGTAAAACTGCTGTTTTCATTCCCGTCCTCCTATTGATTTTTCTCTTAAGTTATCTACATGTTACGATAAAATTCGACATAAATCAACAGAGACGGGCTGTGTTTTTCATGATTATATCACCATTTTTATGCCATTAAAAAGTGCCCCGGAGAAGTTTCCTCCCAGGCCCCAGAAGGTGCAGCAGCAATTTCTTCGGATAGGGATAAATGCACTGCAGGATCCGGACTGAGCCGGGCGGCCAGCAAGCGCTTGGTATAAGGATGCTGCGGGGAGTCAAAAAGCTCCTCCGTACGCGCCAATTCCACAAGTTTCCCCTGCCACATCACCCCAACGCGGCCGCAGAATTGCTGCACCAGGCCGAGGTCATGGGCGATGAACAGCACACCCATGCCGCTTTTCTTTCTTTGCGCCAGCAGCAGCGCCAAAACCTGCGCTTGCAGCGAGGCGTCCAGCGAAGAGACGGGCTCGTCTGCCACAAGATACGCCGGCTCCATGGCCAGCGAACGGGCGATGGCCACGCGCTGCCGCTGCCCGCCGGAGAGCTCCCCCGGCAGCCGGGCGAGATGCTCGCCGCAGAGCCCGACCGCGTGGATTAGCTCCAAAATTCTCACAGCTCGGGCGTCCTTTTGCCTGTATGTGCCGGCTATGCGGAACGGCTCTTCCAGGATTTTCTGCACGCTCATGCGCGGGCTTAGGCTGGCCGATGCGCTCTGGGAGACCAGCTGCGTGCTTTGCCGCCAAGCCTTGCGCTCCGCAGAAGAAAAATCCGCCGTATCCTTCCCGCCATAGAAAAGCTGGCCTGCGGGCGCGGCATACCTGCCGCACAGAAGCTTTGCCAGCGTGGATTTTCCCGAACCAGATTCCCCCACCAGGCCAAAGATTTCTCCGGGATATAGGAGGAAGCTCGCGCGCTCTACCGCTGGGCGGGAAGACCTGGGATAGGAAAAGCTCAGATTTTTTAGTTCAAACAGCGGCTGTTTTTCCACGGTATCCCTCCTCCACCACGACCTTTCCCTCCCGCACATAAACCGGCGGCGCAATTTTCGGCGCATCCGGATGTAGCAGCCAGGTCGCCGCCCAATGCGAATCGGTCACCCAAAACTGCGGCGGCTCTTTTAGAAAATCCATCTCCAGCGCATAGGGATTGCGCGGAGCGAAAGCGTCTCCCTCCGGGAGATGGGAAAGCTCAGGCGGGCGGCCGGGGAGATAGGAGATGGGGTGATCCCCGGGCAGCGCCGCCAGCAGCGCCCAGGTATAGGGGTGCCTGGGGGAATAGAGCACCTCCCCCGCCTTCCCCTGCTCTACAAACTTGCCCGCATACATCACGGCGATATCGTCCGCCAGCCGCGCTGCCACGCCAAAATCGTGGGTGATGAGCAGCAGGGCCATGCCCAGTTTTTTTTGCGCGTCCGCCAGCAAATCCAGCACCTCGGCCTGCACTGTGGCGTCCAGCGCTGTGGTGGGCTCGTCCGCAATCAGAATCGCCGGCCGGCAAGCCAGCGCCACAGCCAGCGCCGCGCGCTGCAGCATGCCGCCCGAAAGCTCATGGGGATAAGCGCGGTAACACTTTTCCGGCTCCTCCAGCCGCACCAAGGCGAGCAGTTCCACCGCCCGCTCCCGAGCGGCCTTTTTCCCTATGTTTTCCTGCGCCAAAATCGCCTCGGCAATCTGCGCCCCGATGGGAAACGCTTTATCCAGCGCCGTGCGCGGCTCCTGAAATAGATAGGCCATCTGCGCGCCCCGCACGCCCCGCATCTGCCGGGGGGAGAGGGATAAAAGCTCCCGGCCGTTCAGCCGGATGCTGCCCCGGGCTCGGGAATTGCCCTGGCAGAGCCGCATCAGGTTGCGGCAGAGCACGGTTTTACCCGATCCGGATTCCCCGACAATCGCCAGCGTCTGCCCGGCTTGCAGGGAAAAGGAGACGCCGCGCACAGCAAAAAGTGCGCCCTTTGGCATATCGAAGCTGACTTGCAGATTTTCCACTTCTAGAAGCGCCATGTCCCCCTCCTGCTACAAAATTTTAGTCCATTTCCCACTCGGCTACGTTGTGGAAAATGCCCACGCCGTGGTGCCCAAGCACCGTGTCTTTGGAGATGCCCGAGATTGCCGGGTTCGCCACATAGATGGCGTCTACATACGCGAGAAACGTATAGGGCATATCCCGGGTAATCTCCTCCTGGAAGGCGGCATAGAGCTCTTTTCTCTCCACCTCATCGTCGCTTTCCCGGGCCGCCTTTAGGAGCGCGTCCACCTGGGCGTTGGAGTAGCCGCTGTAGTTTGCGCCTTTTTCCGTTCCAAAAACCTTATAGGTGTGGTCGTCCGGGTCGAACGGACTGCCCCAGCCGATGAGATAGGCATCCTGCCCCGCCCAATCCACCTCGGCGTCCACCTGCACCGTCACATCTGCGCCGAGCTCCCGCAGCTGCTGAGCGCAAATATTGCTCATGTCGATGCGCACCTGATCCCCCTGGCCGTTATGGATGACAAAGCGCAGCTTCTCCCCGCCCTTTTCATAGATGCCGTCGCTGCCCTTCTGCCAGCCCGCCGCCTCCAAAAGCTCCGCGGCTTTTGCCGGGTTATACTCGAATTTCTCCATATTCGGATTGTTATACGGCCCTTTTTGCAGCGGGGAATAGGCGGCCTCGCCCTGGCCCTTTAGCACGGTATCCACAATGGCTTCCCTGTCGATAGCATAGCTCAAAATACCTGGCAACTCCCGGTGTTTCCCGAAAAACGCGCTGTTAAAGTTATATAAAATGCCGCGGTAATCCGCCGTGACCATGTCGTAAACCGCGAGCTTTCCGCCTTCGAAGCTTTTCGCATCCTCCGGAGTGACCTGCGCCAAATCCAGCTCGCCGCTCTTTACTTGCAGCGCCCGGGCACTGCTGTCTTCCACAATTTTAAACACGATGGTATCAATATTGGGCGCGCCAAAATGATATTTCTCGTTTTTTACGAGCGTGATGCTCTGCCCCATATCCCAGGCCGAGAGCCGATAGGGGCCCGCGCCCACAGGGTTTTGATTAAAGGCGTCTGTGGCGAGGTCCTTCCCCTCTAAAAGATGCGCGGGCAAAATCCCCATAGTAAGGTAGTCTAACATCGCAACATTGGGCGCGGCCAGCTTTATCTTCACGGTAAAATCGTCCGGAGTTTCGATAGAGAGGATATCCTCGTAGTTGGAGGCGTTTTCCGAGGCGTTGGCCGGGTTCATAATGGCCTCCAGGGTAAACTTCACATCCCGGGCCGTAAGCTGCTGCCCATCGTGGAAGAAAACATCCTCTCTCAGGCAAAACGTGTAGGTGCAGGAAGCGTCGTCGAACTCCCATTTTTCCGCCACGTCCGGCACGACCTTGTTGCCCGCATCGTGCCGGGTGAGCCCGGCAAACAGCAGGAGGTTGATTTCCCCGTGCTCGAACAGCGCAGGGTTGATCGCTGTATAATCCCCGCTGCCATAGGTGAGCGTGCT